>JBARDR010000278.1:0-2075 GCA_049795335.1 Gelidibacter sp.
TACTTCATCTTTAAGACCAATCACAGAGAATTTGAGATGTTTTAGTACGTTTTCCTTTTCAATCATTCTCGGAATATCGACGGTTTTTCTTTCGTTGATCCAAATCCGGTATCTATTTTTGGTAACGGCAATGGCAACATGAGGTTGGTTGAGCAGTTCTTTTCTGATGTCAACATTAACATTGCTATCAATGCCGCCTGTTTTTCCGTTAAAACGATTTCTTGAATGAATGGAATAAGGGTTGTTTTGATAAAGGGGTATGGACGTGTGGATGTGATTGTCGGAGTTTCGGTTGAGCGCGTTGTTATCACTTAAATAGAATTCCAGATAAGAACTGGACGAGGTTTTATTGCTCAACCCTTGGGTTAAAACATCAAACTCTATCGTGTAATCTTCAGGGAGGCCTTTAAGATCCGGAATATATAGGGTATTATGCCCAGATTTTAGCTCAAACCAATTGCCGTCAACATTATTAATTTTAACGACTTCACCAGAACCATTGGTGTTCCACTTAGAAGGAAAGTCCCCTACAAAATCTTGTGAAAAATCATCGAAAAACAATATTTTATCGCCGGGGACAAAGTCAAATTTACTATAGACTTCTAAACCTTCCGAGACATTTTTTGAGTTGGCTACTTCATTGCTGGCCTTGGATTCGACATTATTGTTGGATGTTGGTTTGTTGTTGGGATTCTCAGAATTCTTTGTTGTAGATTTCTTGGTAGAGGATTTTTGACTTGGATCTAAAATGGAATCCATCACTTTGCCAGTTTCTTTTTCCGTTTTCCGCTCTAGTTTGCGCTCAACGGTTCTTTCGGCACTTTTTTGCAGTCTTTTGAGAATCTGCGCATTTGCTGATGGTAGCATGAAAAGAAGGAGCAGAGCAGTTCCCAGTAGTTTTTTACAGGATATAGAGTTTTTCATTTTTGTATGTGCTTGTCTGTTATGGGGTTATATCGCACTCAAGATACCCAAAAAAAAGCTAATAAATTGAAAATACTGTATAACTGGTATGAATAACTGTATAGTTGGTAGAAAAATGCTAATTTATCTGATAAATGATAATGCTGTTATTGTCGCCTTTGGTTACAAATTCAGGGCTTTTAACTTTATCAATATTGTCCAGATCGATCGCGGAATTTCCATAAACCGGGAAGTTGTCAATAGACTTTCCTAAGCTATCAAAAAGGAATACTTTTTTACCCTGTAAATCGGTAACCGAAACATAGATTTTATCGTTGACATAGAAAATTTTTGGAGCTGTATAATCTCCAAAATCCAGTTCTATTTTATTGGTTCTGACATGTAAAATGTTTTCTGAAAGCGTTACCAAGGTCTTGCTGGTTGCGGTAATGGCATGTTTTTCTCCTAAATTGAGATGGCTGCTGGTCATTTTGCCATTTTCATCAATTTGAATGAGGTCGCCTTTGGCAGTGGTCGTCGTAAACATGCTGTCGTATAGATAAACGCCACTATTGCTGAAGTCGATATTGTTTTTAATGGTCACACGTGTTTTGCCGACTCTGCTTAGTATTTCGAGTTCATTCCCTTGAACAAATACGATATAATCTTTCTTGCCTATTTTGAAATGTTGTGGCTGCGTGTTAATGTTGTTTTCTGCTTTTTTATAAAGAAAACCACCGACCATTTTTCCGTTTTTGTCGTAAAGTAATAAGTTGGAGCCTTGCGTGAGCATCAATCTGTAATCACGGTTTTTGTCGTAATCAAATACAGAAAGTGGTTGTGTAATTGGGTTCTTGAATTTTAAAGGGAAATTACCGACATTTTTTCCGTCGCGATCTAAAACATAAATTTGATGTTCTGTTGCAAATGCCAGTTGGAGTCGCCCATTTTTATAGGTGTCAATTTGTTCTATTCGTCCTAATATTTTGCTGTCCAATTGTTTTTTCCACTGGACTTTGCCATCTTTTGAAATCAGATATAAATTATAATTGACGTCTTGCACGACGACTTCTTTCTGATGGTTGGTGTGGTTGTTGACAAATTGAGGATCCGTTAATAAATCGGCGTCCAAGGTCACGTTGGCACCTTCCATAACCGAGTTGGAGCTGGAC
>JBARDR010000279.1:0-2015 GCA_049795335.1 Gelidibacter sp.
TTTCACGCTTTAATAATTGGAGGAGTTTTGGAGAAATATTTAAGTCAGTTAAATGAGGCACAATTAGCGCCAACATTGCAGAAAGATGGCCCAATGATTGTGATCGCAGGTGCTGGATCGGGGAAAACGCGTGTCTTAACTTTTAGGATTGCTTATTTGATGAGTCAAGGTGTGGACCCATTTAACATTCTGTCCTTGACCTTTACCAACAAGGCAGCGCGAGAAATGAAGAACAGGATTGCCGAAATTGTAGGCACTAGTGAAGCTAAAAATCTATGGATGGGAACGTTTCACTCCGTTTTTGCTAAAATTTTGCGTATTGAGGCAGATAAATTGGGCTACCCAAGCAATTTCACCATTTATGATGCACAGGATGCGCAACGTTTGATTTCGTCCATCATAAAGGAAATGGGTCTGGATAAGGATATTTATAAATACAAACAGATCAGTTCCCGTATCTCATCCTATAAAAACAGTTTGATCACGGTTAAAGCATATTTTCAAAACCCGGAGTTGATGGAGGATGATAAAATGGCCAAACGTCCACGAATGGGAGATATCTATAAGCAATATGTAGAGCGCTGTTTTAAGGCAGGCGCGATGGATTTTGATGATTTATTGTTGAAAACTAATGAGTTGCTGACTCGTTTTCCCGATGTGTTGGCAAAATATCAGAATCGATTCCGTTATATATTGGTGGATGAGTATCAGGATACAAACCATTCGCAATATTTGATTGTCAGGGCATTGTCAGATAAATTCCAGAATATTTGTGTGGTTGGGGATGATGCGCAAAGTATCTACGCCTTTAGAGGTGCCAACATCAATAATATTTTAAACTTCCAGAAGGATTATGATGACGTGAAGCTATTCCGCTTGGAGCAGAATTACCGATCGACAAAAAATATAGTCAATGCTGCTAATTCAGTTATCGAGAAGAATCAAACCAAACTTGAAAAAGTGGTTTGGACAGCCAATGACGACGGCCCTAAAATCAAGGTCAATCGTTTGATGACCGATGGTGATGAAGGGCGTTTTGTAGCGAGTTCCATCTTTGAAAATAAAATGGAACATCAAATGATGAATAGCGATTTCGCTATTTTATACCGTACCAACGCACAATCTCGTGCTATGGAAGATGCTTTGAGAAAGCGCGGGATTCCTTACAGAATATATGGCGGTCAGTCCTTCTATCAGCGCAAGGAAATTAAAGATGTCCTGTCTTACTTACGATTAATTATCAATCCCGCCGATGAAGAAGCACTAAAGCGAGTCATTAATTTTCCACCACGTGGCATTGGTCAGACGACCATAGATCGACTTATTGTTGCAGCCAACGGTTATAACCGTTCCATTTTTGATGTGATGAAACATGTCGATAAAATCGATATCAATATCAACTCAGGCACAAAGAATAAGCTTCAAAATTTTGTAACCATGATTGAGAGCTTTCAGGTGATGAATCAAACGGCGAACGCTTTTGAATTGTCAGATCATGTGACGAAAGTTACCGGACTTATCAAAGAGTTTAGAAATGATGGCACTCCAGAGGGGATTGCCAAAATGGAGAATATTGAGGAATTACTGAACGGAATCAAGGATTTTGTGGAGGGTCAGGAAGAGTTGGCAGATGCCACCGGGGCTTTACCAGAATTTTTGGAAGATGTGGCTTTGGCAACCGATTTGGATGCTGATAAAGGCGATGCAGACCATGTGGCGCTGATGACCATTCACTTGGCCAAAGGATTGGAATTCCCGTACGTGTATATTGTCGGGATGGAAGAGGATTTGTTCCCAAGTGGAATGAGCATGAATACCCGAAGCGAATTGGAGGAGGAGCGACGCCTATTTTATGTGGCCTTAACCAGAGCAGAAAAGCAAGCGTACCTGACTTATACGATGTCACGCTACCGTTGGGGGAAATTAATTGATGCCGAGCCTAGCCGTTTTATTGAAGAAATTGACGAATCCTTTTTGGAGATTTTGACGCCAATTGATGAAAGACGCTTCAATCC
>JBARDR010000280.1:0-3684 GCA_049795335.1 Gelidibacter sp.
CGATTATACCGTTAAATCGTCAGAAACGCTCTACACGAATTCTTATATGTTAGGGAAGCTTGTGTTTGCTTACGAAGAGATGTGCAAAGGCAAAAAAACCTTGATTTTTAATAACGGAATTAACACCTCTAAAGAAGTTTATTACGCCTTCAAACGTGCGGGTTATAACGTCAAACATTTAGACAATACGTGTACTAAACAAGAACGAAAGGACATTTTAAAATGGTTTAAAAACACGCCTGATGGTATCTTGACGTCTGTAAGTATTTTGACCACCGGATTTGATGAACCAACGGTGGAGTCGGTTATTTTAAATCGCGCTACGCGTTCATTGACGCTCTATTTTCAAATGATAGGAAGAGGATCACGTATCTTAAAAGACAAGAAATCGTTTTTGGTTTTAGATTTAGGAAATAACGCGGTCCGTTTCGGCCCGTGGAACCAGTCGGTAGATTGGCCACATATTTTCAAATATCCAGACCTATATCTTGAAAATATCCGAAATGACGAAGATATTGAGCGCGATTTTGTTTATGTCATGCCAGATTCGACAAGAGAACGTTTTGGTAAATCGGAAATTGTTGATTTTGATATCAAAGCTGAATACGAAAAAGCCATTTTAGAAGGCAGAAAATCAATTACAGCCATCGAACGCTCTATTGAACAGCATTCGCAAATGTGCATCAAAAATGCCGAGACCATTTTTGACGCTAGAGAACTCACGAAATATTTGCACGATGATATTTCTTACAGAATCAAACAATACTCTTATTGTATGATGAACAGTACTCAGAACTACAAAGATTGGCTTATGGAAGAGTATATTAGAAAACTCCGAATGAGTTTTAACGGAAAATTTTAACGTTTCCTTTAAAATTATAGTCGGATTTAATTGTTAGTTTCGCTAATAGGTATGGTTCTTGATTCTTGAATCCAAATCAGTTTTAAGCTTATGGAATTTTTCAAATACAAACTTTTAGGGATTTTTATGCTCGGCTCTATGTTTCAGGTGCAGGCTCAGGAAATTCCAATTCGAAGCATTCCAATTCCTGCCATTGAAAAGAAAGACGAAAAGAAAGAGCCCGCACCTACACCTGTCAAAATCGAACCAGTAAAAAAAGAAGAAAATCCTACGACGGAAAATCCCATCACAGTTAAAAAAAAGAACACTGAGTTTTCAATGTTTGATGACAGCACCTTACGTGACCCTGGAGAAATCTTTGATCAGAAATGGAACAAGAAAGCCGTTGAGCAAGGTTTTAAGATGCCAACCATGGAGGACCAATTTTTGGGTAACTTCGCAATTACAGGACTCAAAGCAAATATCAGATGTAGAGACCATGAATATCCAGATGGCGACCGCGTTCGGGTTTTTGTCAACGGCGTCGTTTTTATAATCGATTTATTATTGACCGGAAATTTCAAGAGTTTTGCTGTGCCTTTGGTGGAAGGCATCAATAAGATCGAATTTGTCGCGCTCAACCAAGGCGAATCTGGTCCCAATACAGCAGAGTTTGAAGTTTATGACGACAATGGCGTCCTTGTTTCCTCAAAAAAATGGAATCTTTTAACTGGCGTTACTGCAAGTATTATTCTAATTAAAGACAAGTAATTTCCTAAAATAAGGGAAAGAAAGGTCCTTTAGCAATCACATGATAATTCCATTGATTGGCCGCACTCTGTATTTCGCTCACTTTCACAACACGATCGGTATGAACGGTAACCTCTAAAGGGAAAGTATCTGTAAAAATCACTTTTACCACACCTTGAACTTTTAAAATAGCAGCTTCCAATTTTGTTTTTTCAGAGGCTTCATTCACATCGGTGGTAAATGTTTTACCGTGATTGCCAGGGATAATATTATCAGAGATATAGGTCATACTAATAAGTGATTTTAATAAGGTTCTACGTATAAATTTAGATAATTAATTGCACTTCACCTAATGGAAATACTCTAAATACAATGTTTTGACACCTGAATTACTAACGAAAACATCCTATAAATGCAAGAATAGTAATTTGGGAGACAATATTTGAATACTATCTCTTATCTTTGTAAAATGGTTATGAATTTATTGACTAAATTCTTAAATTCGTAAACCTTATTTTAAGTACTCGATTAGTCTTTGGATATTTTCAATTTCAAAAAATTGCATATTCAAAGAATTTTTAGTATTTTCAATATTAACCTTTAAAACATATTTAAAAAAAAGAATGGCTAAGTCGCAACAGACCTTTAACAAAATTGAAAAAGAAAAAGCACGTGCTAAGAAACGTGACGAAAAGAAAAAGAAAAAAGAAGCCCGTAGAGCAGAGGGTGGAACCGATGGGATCCAGTTTGCTTACGTAGATGCTTATGGGAACTTAACAGATACTCCACAGGATCCTGCTGATAGAATCATTGTAGATGCTGAAGACATAGTTTTAGGTGTTCCTAAAAAAGAAGAAGGTGAGGAAGAAGATCCGGTAAGACAGGGCAAAGTTTCTTTTTACGACAATTCTAAAGGCTTCGGATTTATTATTGATATCGAAAACAATGAGAAATACTTTTGTCATGTGAGCGGACTCTTAGATGATATCGCTGAAAACGACAAAGTAACCTTTGAGTTGGAACGTGGTATGAAAGGTATGAACGCGGTAAAAGTAAAGCGCGTTTAATCTATATTTAATTCCTCAACTTTAATAACTTCTCCAGGTTCCATTTTATTTAAATAAATGTGGCCCACACGAACACGCACCAATCTCAAGGTAGGAAAACCAACGGCAGACGTCATTTTACGCACCTGTCTAAACTTTCCTTCATTTATTGTAATGGAAATCCATGAGGTTGGTCCATGGCGTGGATCCCTAATGCTTTTTGAGCGATCTGAAAACTCAGGAAGTTGCTCCAGTTTAAAGACCTTACAAGCTTGAGTGTCATATTTGATGCCCTCAAAACCTATGGTTACACCTTCCTGAAGCTGAACTATTGCAGCCGCGGTAATGTTGCCATCCACCTGTGCATAATATTCCTTTTCAATGGCACTACTACAAATGGTATTGCTTAAATATCCATCCGTAGTCAACAATAAAAGTCCTTCCGAATTTTTGTCCAAACGGCCAATTGGCATAACACCTTCTGGAAACTCAAAAAGTGCACCTAAGAACTTTTTATTGCGTTCATGCCTGGCGTTACTCATAAATTGACTAAGGTATCCAAACGGCTTGTGAAGCAGAAAATGCACGTGTGTAAATGGTTTAGATGTCTTCATTTAAAATCCTGTAAACCAATTCTTTGCTCATTTTTTTTCCTTCAGATTTTTTTCGCACATCATCAAAAGTAAATCGAAAGTCACAGCCTTCTTTATATTGGCTGCAGCCATAAGCAGTTTTCCCTTTTATGATGGATCCTTTCTTGCATTTTGGGCAAGTCAAGCTGTCTGGAACTTCTTTTTTAGCAGATTTTTTTGGTTCCAATACCAATTGGAAGTTGTCATCAAATCTCAACAGGCCTTCAACTTCTCCAGCTTCGGTTTTAAAACCTTTAAGATTGACGGTGGAGCCTTTTTGTAACAGTCGGATAAATTGTTTTTCTGAAATCGTTTTATCACTAAATTTAAAAGGCAAAACGAAACGACAGCCATTTTTAAAATCGCTACACCCATAAGCGGATTTACCTTTAATCAAGTGGCCTTTTTTACATTT
>JBARDR010000281.1:0-11933 GCA_049795335.1 Gelidibacter sp.
GGCTAAGCCTAATATTATAAAATCTATAAGCAGAGCGAACTAGATTACTTTGTACGATAAAAGTTTCTACAGCTTATGTTAAACCTCTCACAACCTATAGGAAATGTATATCGTCCAATTTCTTTTAATTACATTTGCAGCTTGATTTTAACATATAAAAATATTTTTAACATTTAATTATAAGGGTATTCTTTATTTGCAACGTCTTGTAGGTAGAGAATTTGGATCTTGTGTTTTTTTCTCTGTTTTAAATATTGATAATCCCCTAATTAATACCATCAAAATGAGAAATATCTTACTTTACTTTTTATTGGTTTCATTAACATGGACAACCGCTAAAGCCCAAGTTTTGGAACCTGTAAAATGGTCCACTTCAGTCGAAAAAATATCTGAAACAGAGTACGACCTTATTGCAAGGGCTAAAATAGACAGCGGTTGGCACCTGTACTCACAGGATGTTCCTGAAGACGGACCAATTCCAACCACGTTTATCTACGATACAGGTAAGGATGCTGAGATTATAGGTAACACTATTGAGGAGGAGGGGCGCACTATTGACGACCCTGTTTTTAATATGCGTATTAAGTTTTTTGAAGATGCTACTGAGTTTAGACAGCGTATCACTTTAATTAATAGGGAACTTTCCATAGTAAAAGGTGAAGTAGAGTTTATGGTGTGTGATGATATCCGCTGTTTACCTCCTTCGTATGTTGACCTTAATTTTGATCTGAAAAATGCCAAATCCGTAAAAGGTTCAACTGCAGGTGGTACTAATACTGGCAGCACTATCGATTTTCAGGATCCAAATAGCAAAGATGCAGTAGCTTCAACCACTGATGATGGCCGGAAAGTGGCAAGCAGCAATGAAGCTTCAGGAACTGATAATACAGGTCTTTGGACTATTTTTATATTAGGAATGGGCGCAGGTCTTATCGCTTTGTTTACGCCGTGCGTTTTCCCATTGATTCCAATGACCGTTAGCTTTTTTACCAAACAAAGTCAGAATAAAGCACAAGGTGTTAAAAACGCCATTATTTATGGTATTTGTATCATCGTGATTTATGTGATTCTCGGAACAGGGGTGGTCGCCATTTTTGGTGCCAGTGCCATTAACGAGTTCTCCACAAGTGTGACGTTTAATCTTATATTTTTCTTTATCCTGGTTATTTTTGCCGTGTCGTTTTTGGGTGCTTTCGAGATTATGCTACCAAATTCATGGGCAAATAAAATTGATCGTAAAGCAGATAAGGGCGGTTATACTGGAATCTTTTTTATGGCTTTGGCTTTAGCTATTGTCTCTTTTTCATGTACAGGACCTTTTGTAGGTAATATTATCGTGCTTTCAGCGACAACTGGCGGACTTGCGCCAATGATTGGGATGCTGGGTTTTTCACTAGCCCTGGCCTTACCATTTGGTTTGTTTGCAGCATTCCCAGGATGGATGAACTCCCTGCCGAAATCTGGTGGATGGTTGAACACGGTAAAAGTGGTTTTAGGCTTCTTGGAATTGGCATTTGCCTTTAAGTTCTTATCGCAAGCCGATTTAGTGTTACAATTGCATTTCTTGGAGCGTGAGGTTTTCATCGCCATTTGGATTGCTATTTTTGGAACTTTGGCTTTTTACCTTTTCGGAAAGATCAAATTACCGCACGATTCTCCGTTGACTCATATTTCCGTGGGGCGTTTAAGTTTGGGGTTATTGGTCTTGAGTTTTACCATTTATATGATTCCAGGACTTTGGGGTGCACCTCTTAATTTGATCAGTGCATTCCCGCCTCCATTGGATTATTCTGAATCGCCTTATGGTGTTGGTAATTCTAAAGCGGGAGGAGGTTTTACATCTAGTGATGCTCAGGAACTTCCTGACGGCGCACATCTTTTGGCACCACATCAAATTTTGGCGTTCAATGATTACGATAAAGGATTGGCTTATGCTAAACAAGTTGGCAAACCGATCATGTTGGACTTTACAGGGTGGGCTTGTGTGAACTGTAGAAAGATGGAGCAGAATGTTTGGCCTAATGACCAAGTGCTCAACATGCTTAAAAACGAAGTGGTGTTGATTTCCTTATATGTAGATGACAAGCGCAAACTTGAGGATGATGAGGTGATTGAATCTCAATTGAAGCCTGGAAAACAGCTTAAATACATCGGTCAGAAATGGAGTGAATTCCAAACGATACGCTATAAAACCAATACACAGCCCTTTTATGCACTGATAGGTTTGGATGAGGGAAATCTTAATGATCCTGTTGGTTATACGCCAGATGCTCAGGAATATCTGGAGTGGCTTAAAGAAGGTGTCGGCGCATTCGAAAAATAGTTTTGCTCTGTTATATTGAAAAGCAAAAAATCTCAGTGAGGCGTTTTTTCAATTTAAGAACAGATGTTTGTAAATAACAAAAACCACTTCGATTTTAACTGAAGTGGTTTTTTTGTTGGATTATCTTCATCTTTCTTAGTAGATTAAATAGAGGTTATGTTGGTTGGAAGATCGAAGAATTATTCAGTGATTGCAATTTCTACAAAATCTCGCGATACTTTAAGGTTGCCTTTTTAAGATTTTCAGACATTGTTTTTAACCAGATCAATTGATTGGAAATTAAATAGGCTTCCTGAAGATGGTGCAAGGTTTTCGTATCGAGTTCCTTGTCACCTTTTTTAATGTTTTCATCGCGTATTTTAGATAAGCTATGATAGGTTTGCATGAGTTTTTCCTGAGCTTTTTCAACATCCATAATGTTGATAGGATAAATTGCCTGTACATTTTTTAAAATAAAACAGGAGGCTTGAAGCGTATGGCTTATAGTCCAAATTAAAGCGTCAAATTCCTTGGATGCTGGCGTCGTTTTATGGTTGATTATAAAACTGCCAATGGAAGCAATGGCCGATACCATGGTTTGATTTAAGGTTACCATACCATAAATGAGCTGAAATTCTTTTTGCTTTGATTTTGGGTCTTGCGTCAATCGTTGGAAAGCAGCATTCAAATTACTGATGGCTAAAAACGCTTCCTTTCTGGCCAGTTTATAACCGAGTTCGTTTTCCTTTTTATCATAATACAACTGCTGAGTCGCCAAAAGATACTTTCTGTTTTTTTCCAAAGCATCCACAAGCACGCTTTTCAAATTTAAGGCTTCCCAACTCGGCCATAAGGTGTAATTGGCAATCGCGGCAATACTCGCACCAATAAGGGTGTCAATCACGCGGAATTGGATAACCTGAAAGGCATCCGGATTGATGAGTGAGTACACAAACACGATGTTGATGGTAATTAACGCTGCTGCCGATTTGTAATTTTGCTGTATCAAGGCAAATGATAAGGTCATTGATATAATGGCCAAAACCGAATAGACGATCACATTTTGGGTGAGCAGCACAATGCCAATAGCAAAAGCGGCACCAATGAGGGTTCCAATAGTGCGGTCTTTTGAACGCTCTTTGGTCAGTCCGTAATTAGGACGCATGATCACAATAAGGGTTAGGAGTATCCAATAGGTATTTTTGATGTCTAATAGCGTTCCTAAAATAAAAGCAAAAAGCAGGGTGACTGTAAGTCGTAACGCATGTCGAAACAAGGGAGAACTGAAACTGAGGTTTTCGATAATAACATTCAAACGATATTCCTGAAGCGTTAAAAACGGACTTGTATTCTGTCGTTTTAAAGAGACTTTTGATGCGTCGCTAACATTCATCATGACCCGATGGATCGCATTGATTTCTTGAAATATCTTCTCTTGATAATCATATAGATTTCTAAGTACTAATGCTCCTTCACGAGCTTTCGGTAGAGTGATATCTTCAATATATTTTGAAATGTTTTTTTTGACTTTTGAAAGCGCCTTTAATAGGAAATCGTTATCAGGAACTCTGTTGTTTTGAATCAGTAAGTCAGCCAAGGTCTTTACATGATTGCTCATGACTTTATTCAGGTTTCTCGAAGCCTTCAGATATTTTCTATCTTCAAATAAACGGTCAATTTCTTCGTAATTGAGGTGTTTGGCTTCAATAAGTTCAAAGATATTGACCGACGAAATAAAGATCAATAAATGTTTTTCGTCATAATGTGAACGTCCTGAGCGTTTGCGTTCCAGCAGTAGTAATTCTCTTAAAGTTTCATGTTTTTGATTGATCTGGTTTTGTAATGCAAATACCTCCTGCATGAGTTCTTGACGCTGTGTTTTTTTGGTCAACAAACGTCCTCTGAGTTTTAAATAATCACTAATAAGAGATAAGGTATCCGATAAAAACTGAACTTCATCTTTTTTGGGTGCTAGTTTCCGGAACAGGAACGATACTAACAAATACCAAAGTCCGCCGCAACCTATTAAAAGCACATGTTGAAAAATATCTTGCGCCGTTTCTTTTTGAATTGCAAAAGCCAGCACCATGGCTAATAATCCAGAAAATGACACCAAGGACGCTCTGAATCCATAAACAGAAATCAAGGACACACAAAATGAAATGATCACGAGCGCTATAATTAAAAGCGGGAGGTAGGGTTTGCATAACAGAATGACGGCGGTGATGATCATTGTTAAGCAGGTACTGATTAAAATGGCATTGACCTTACGCTTTAAACTGCCAGGAACATCCCCTGGAGCATTTAAAAACGCCCCCATTACAATGGCATGGGCATATTCAAATTCACCGAAAAGATTGAAGACGATCAATGGGGTGACCACGGCAAACGTCAATTTGAGGCCTCTATAAAAGTTGGAGCCCTTTAGGAAAATCTCTATGGTTTTAAGTAGTGCTTTCAATTGTTTATGTAATTACTTACAAAGGTAATCTAATTGATTTTTTATAATCTATGCTGAGGTTATTTAAAAGTTAATTGATTTTTCCAGGAAATAGAAAACCACTTCTGTTGAAGTGGTTGGTAAGTTGTTTTATACTATTTATTTAACGCGCTATTTCGATTAATTCTCACTGCCCCAAGGTGCGCTTGGCGTGCTCACTTCCTTGGTTAAGTCAAATTTCACTGAGAAATAGCGGTCTGAGCCTACTCTTCGTAAGTTGTAGGTAAATGAGCTTTCGTCCAAAGTAATCCACCAAACATTATTGGAAGCATAAGCTATTAAGTTAGATGTAAACTGATCGGCAGGAAAAAATTGGATATCGGCCAATCCTGTATTTGGACTCAATCCGCCATATTGTGTAACGGCATCTTCCGAGCCATCTTTTAGACGATGGTCGTGCTTTAAGAGGATTAAATTATCGCCGCCTTTGGTAAGTACCCAAGTTCGGGATTTGTCTTCGCCTACAAAAAACGGGATTCTGATTTCGTTTTCATTACAAGCGCGTACATGCATGACTAGTTTTTCGCCAGTAAAGCCATCGCCTTCCTTTCCACCAGCCGTGATTTGGCCTTCATAGGATTTACCGCAATGATTTTTTAAGGTATCCCAAAATTGAACAGATCCAGGTGCCTCCTGCGCCATCAAATGGAACGGTACCACCAATAAAATAAAGAGAATTTTTTTCATGGGGTCAAGATAAGGGTTTTTTATTCCATCATCAAAACCAAATCATGTTGCATGACCATCGTACCTTCTTTCAAGCTTACGGATTTTATTGCTCCGGCTTTAAATGCGGTTACGGTGGTTTCCATTTTCATGGCTTCAATGATAAATAACGGATCGTTTTCTTTGACTTTCTGACCGCGTTTCACCAAGACTTTGGATAAAGAACCTTGCAATGGCGCTCCAATTTGACTGGTATCTAATGGATCAATTTTAGCATTGGTTTCCTTTTTGACGTTTAGGGATTTGTCCAATACTTCCACAAAACGATTTTCTCCATTGACGGTAAAGAAAACGATCCTGACACCATTTTCATTAGGAATACCTACAGACAGCAATCGCACGATAATCGTCTTTCCGGGTTCCAGTTCAATCAGGATTTCTTCACGCTGCTTCATGCCATAAAGGAAGTTTTTGGTAGGTACCAAAGCTAAATTTCCATAAAGCTTGTAATTCTCGTGCGCGTCTTCAAATACTTTTGGATATAAGGTATAGGACAAGAAATCTTCAATTTCAAGGGCTCTGGTAAATCCTTTTTGGAATTTCTTTTTAAAGGCTTCATATTCCACATCAAAATCTATCGGTTCCAAATGCGCATTCGGCCTGTCAGTATACGCTTTGTGATTTCTTAAAATAATTTTCTGTAATTTTTTAGGGAATCCGCCAACAGGTTGGCCCAAATCACCCTTAAAGAAATTAATGACCGATTCAGGAAACGAAATTTCCTCGCCACGCTCCATCACCTCTTCTGGCGTCAGATTATTGGTTACCATAAAAATGGCCATATCGCCGACCACTTTTGAGCTTGGCGTCACTTTAATCAGATTGCCAAACATGGCATTGACCTTAGCATACATCTTTTTGACGTCATCAAACCTATCGCCCAAACCTAAAGCAATTGCTTGCGGACGTAGATTGGAATATTGACCGCCTGGGATTTCATGTTGAAATACTTCTGCCGTTCCAGCTTTCAATCCAGATTCAAACGGATAATAGAGTTCGCGCGTGTCTTCCCAAAAATTTGAAAATTGATTCAGCGTATTTATATCAAAATCATGTGCTCTGGATTGTCCCTTCATCATTTCCACGACGGCATTAAAATTCGGTTGCGATGTCAATCCGGATAATCCGCCTAAGGCGACATCAATCACATCCACGCCAGCCTCAATGGCTTTGAGATAGGTGGCGGTTTGTAAGGATGAGGTATCATGCGTATGCAAATGTATGGGCAGTTTGATGGTGTTTTTCAAAGCGCCAACCAATTCTTTTGCCGCATAGGGTTTTAGCAAGCCTGCCATATCTTTGATGGCGATCATATGCGCCCCTGCATTCTCAAGATCCTTGGCGAGTTGGGTATAATATTTCAGATTGTATTTGGTTTCATTGACATCCAAAATGTTTCCCGTGTAGCTAATGGCTGCTTCTGCAATGCCACCGGTTTTATTCCGGACAAAGTTGATGCTCGGTTCCATGGCTTTAACCCAATTGAGGGAATCAAATATCCGAAAGAGATCGACGCCGTTTTCCCAAGATTTCTCAACGAATTTCTCAATCAAATTGTCGGGATAGGCTTTATAGCCCACACCATTACTACCACGAAGCAACATCTGGAACAAAATATTGGGTACGGCTTTTCGTAATTCGCGTAAGCGTGTCCACGGACTTTCATGCAAGAAACGCAAACAAACGTCAAATGTGGCCCCTCCCCAAACTTCCATGCTGAACGTATTGGGATGATTTTTCGCAAAGCTTTCGGCGACTTTGAGGATGTCAAAAGTTCGCATGCGCGTGGCAAGCAAAGACTGATGCGCATCGCGCATGGTCGTGTCCGTATAATGGATTTTCGTTTCGTTTTTGAGCCATTCACAAAATTTTTCTGGGCCTAGTTCCGTCAGTATATCCTTGGTGCCTTTCGGATGTGGAGTGGTCAAGTTGAATTTGGGTGCTTTCGGATTTCTGAAGACTTTAGTGTCATCTTTATATTTCACATCAGGATTCCCATTGACGATCACTTCTGCCAAAAAACTGCGTGACTTTCGAGGTTCTATCCTGTGGTAATTTGATTTTGAATAGCGAAGGCGTGTTCTGGATAAAATTGACCGTCACTTTTCCCTCCTTGAAGGTATCATGGAGAATGACATTCTGTAAAAAGAGAATGTTGGTGTTGACCCCTCTAATTCGAAATTCCTTTAACGCACGCACCATTTTTCGAACCGCACCGTCCAAAGTTCGTCCTTGAGCAGAAACTTTCACCAACATCGAATCAAAAAACGGACTCACGCTATAACCTTGGTAAATACTTCCGGCGTCGAGACGGATACCCATTCCTGAGGCACTTCGGTAGGTGGTAATGGTACCATAATCGGGCGTAAAATTATTACTGGGATCTTCGGTAGTCAATCGGCATTGTAAAGCAAAGCCGTATGTTTTTAGGGATTCTTGTTCGTAAATCTTGATTTGTTGGTCCGAAAGTTTGTAGCCACCAGCGATGAAAATTTGGGTTTTTACCAAATCAATACCCGTAACCATTTCGGTAACGGTATGCTCTACCTGAATTCTCGGATTGACTTCAATAAAAAAGACCTTATTGTCTTTATCGACCAGAAATTCAACCGTTCCTATGTTGTTATAGCTGACTTCGGTAGCAATATCAACCGCATATTTATAGAGGGCTTGTTTGACTGTTTCTGAAACATTATAGGAAGGTGCAATTTCCACCACTTTTTGATGACGACGCTGTACCGAACAATCGCGTTCAAACAAATGGCGAATGTTTCCGTGATTATCGGCTACAATTTGTACTTCGATATGTTTTGGATCTTCCACATATTTCTCCAGGAACATATTGTCATCGCCAAAAGCATTTAAGGCTTCATTTCTGGCTGAATCGAAATTCTGTTCTAAGTCTTCATCTTTTCTAATGATGCGCATCCCACGTCCGCCACCGCCAGAAGCAGCTTTTAGCATCAACGGATAGCCGATGGTGTTAGCTTCTGATAAAGCGATTTTCAAAGAGGTTAGTTTCTTTTTATTGCTTTGGATAATCGGTACCTGGCATTTTACAGCAATTTTCTTTGCGGTAATTTTATCGCCCAATGCGTCCATGACTTCAGGACTCGGACCGATGAAAATAATGCCATTTTTATCACATTTCCGAGCAAACTCTGAATTTTCAGAAAGGAAGCCATAGCCAGGATGAATGGCATCACAGTTTTTGGATTTTGCTAAAGCCACAATTTCATCCATATCCAAATACGGTTTTAAGGGCTGATTGTCCTCGCCAATTTGGTAGGATTCATCTGCCTTATTGCGGTGTTGGGAATAGCGATCTTCATAGGTTTAAATGGCCACTGTCGCAATATTTAATTCCGTACAGGCGCGCATGACGCGAATGGCAATCTCTCCTCGGTTGGCAATAAGTACCTTTTTTATTTTCATGTGTTTATCTTTATTGTCTTTCAATGGCCACACCCTGTTCGCAAGTAATCATTCCACGGACGTTAAAGTTTTTAGCATGTTCGTTTCATTGGTTATGGTGATTTTATGGTAATAAATGGATTGCTTTAGGCAATTAAATTCTTTAATCAGAAACGTTAACTATTCCAAGAAAATGTGACTTTTTAGCAAAGTTGACTTCGTTTTGAAATGTGTTTTTTCTTCTAAATAGAGCTATGATTCTTCCGAAGGTAATTTTTAAATTATTCAAAAACAAAAACTTGTTCTAAAAAGTAATTTAGTTTGGTGTCCTCAAATGAATTGATTTATAGCGTTTTGTATGGGTCTCGAAATATTAGTAATCGCATTTTATTCAAATTGATTTGAATGTCTATTAATGCATTACCATAAAAAAACCATCTCGTATTATTAAGATGGTTTGGATTTTTTTTTGTTTTCGTCTGTGATGATTTTTTTTGAGAATTGAAACCTACCTAGCTAAAAATGAGAACATCATGTATTGATGGCTAAGCTGAATTGATTTTTAATTATACCAGGTTTTAGATGTTCGACTACATCAAACCTAAATATCCATTCAGTATTTTAAAATGTATAATGAGTGAAGCGGAATTTTAGATGCGTTAGTCTTATGTTTCAATTAGTTTTTTACAACATGTTCTCTTAGTTATAAGATGAACTTAGCGTTCAGTTTCTATAAAACGAAAAAACCACTGCGATTTCTCGAAGTGGTTTTAGTCTTAATTCTAAAAGCGAAGCGGAGACCTCTGAGTTTGTCGAAGGGTTTGATTCTTATTTTAGAAGTTCATAAGAACGTTTCACAAACTCGCTCAATTCTTTTCCTTTTAATAAGCCTTGAGACAAACGTGCCAAGTCTAAACTTTGAGAAATTAAGCGCTCTTGTTTTTTCTTCGTTTTGGTGTTTAAAATTTCGCCTACCAATTCTGAATTGGTATTCACGACCAAGTTGTACATTTCTGGCATATTGCCCAGTCCGAACATGCCACCGCCGCCAGTAGCTTGCATCTCTTTCATACGACGCATAAACTCTGGTTGTGTGATGATGAATGGCGACGCATCGCTATCCATAGCTTCCAGTTGTACCATGAACTTTTCAGAAGGAATCGCTTCTTTTAAAATCGTTTCCAATTCTTTTTGTTGGTCTTCAGATAATTTAGAGATTTTGGTTTCGTCCTTATTGATTAAATTGTCAACATGATCAGCATCCACACGGGCAAACGTGATGTTTTCTTTAGTAGATTCCAGTTTTTGCATCAAATGGCTGATGATTGGCGAATCTAATAATAGCACCTCATAACCTTTGGCTGTTGCTGCTTCAATATAACTGTGTTGCGCATCTTCGTTTGAGGCATATAAAATAACCAACTTGCCATCTTTGTCAGTTTGGTTGTCTTTAATTTTATCAAATAATTCCTGATAGGTGTAATACTTACCATCAACCGTTGGGTAGAGTGCGAAAGCTTCTGCTTTTTCAAAGAATTTATCTTCCGAAAGCATTCCGTATTCAATCACAATCTTAATGTCATTCCATTTTTTCTCGAAATCCTCACGGTTTTCATTGAACAACGATTTCAATTTATCCGCCACTTTACGTGTGATGTAGGAAGAGATTTTCTTGACAGCGCCATCAGCTTGCAAATAACTACGTGAAACGTTCAACGGAATGTCTGGAGAATCAATCACACCTCTTAACATGGTCAAGAACTCTGGAACGATACCTTCTACATTATCAGTTACGAATACTTGATTTTGATACAATTGAATTTTATCCTTTTGGATATTCAAATCGCCGGACATTTTTGGGAAATATAAAATTCCAGTCAGGTTGAAAGGGTAATCGACATTCAAATGAATGTGGAATAAGGGCTCTTCAAATTGCATTGGATACAATTCTCTATAAAATGAGTTGTAATCCTTATCTTCTAATTCGTTTGGCTGTTTGGTCCATGCTGGATTAGGATTGTTGATGATATTGTCCACTGTGATTTTCTTTGGTGGAGCAGTTTTTTCTTTGCCGTCTTTATCGGTTGTAATCTCAGGTGTGTGGTCTGGATCATTGACTTCCTTAGTTCCAAACTTAATTGGAATAGGCATGAACTTGTTGTATTTGGTCAAAAGTTCACGGATTCTTGATTCTTCTAAAAACTCTAAAGAATCTTCAGCAATATGAAGAACGATTTCTGTACCACGATCGGTTTTGGCATCTGGTTCTAAGGTAAATTCTGGCGAGCCATCGCAAGTCCAACGTACACCTTCGGTTCCTTCTTTATAAGATTTGGTAATGATTTCGACTTTTTCAGCTACCATAAAAGCAGAATAGAAACCTAAACCAAAATGTCCGATGATCCCTGAATCTTTTCCGGCATCTTTATATTTATCCAAAAATTCTTCAGCACCTGAGAAAGCGATTTGGTTGATGTATTTTTCAACTTCTTCAGCCGTCATTCCAAGTCCTTGGTCAATGATATGGAGTTTTTTACCTTCCTTATCAATTTTCACTTCAATTGTGGGATTGCCATATTCCACAGTGGCTTCGCCAATATTGGTAAGATGTTTTAGTTTTAAAGTGGCGTCGGTAGCGTTACTCACTAACTCACGTAAAAAGATTTCGTGGTCACTGTACAAGAACTTCTTAATTAATGGAAAAATATTTTCCACCGAAACATTAATACTTCCTTTTGTCATAATTTATAAATTTTGTCATTCCCTCGAAGGAGGGAATCTTATGGTGTTAAACTTAAATTTCTAATACATCCTAATAGTCAACAAAAATGCCAAGTGTAGCTTTGTGACAAGATGGCATAAAAAAAGCCAGTCTGTGGTAGAATGGCTTTTTCAAAAATTAGGTATAATCTTTATTTTTTAAGAGTCTCTTTTGTTTGAATAGAAGTGTTTTTCTTTTTATTCTTCACGTAAGTTTCCAGCCATTGGTCC
>JBARDR010000282.1:0-3255 GCA_049795335.1 Gelidibacter sp.
ATTCTGTAGGTCATTCAGCAGCTGAATTATTTTTATTTCTTACTTTTATAAGCAACCTTTTCAAGTATTCTGCATCTTATGAATGAACTTAAAAACCACAAAATTTAAAAAACATGAAAAACTCAAATTTTATTATCAAATCTTTAATGGGAATAGCCGTACTTTTTATGGTAAGCTGTAATTCTGACGATAGTATTTCTTGTCCAGCAGACTTAACCGGTGCTTTAAATGCTACTGAAACGGAGTTTTCAGGAACTTGGATTTTTAGCGGGATGATGGCGGACGATGCCATTGACCTAACTGAGGATAAAACAGATAATCCAAGTAAAGATATTTTTAGTCAGTACACAGCTTGCGATCGTGACTTGGCTTATGATTTTATGACAGACAGAAAATACTCACTTAAACAAGGTTCTTTAGCAGTAGATTGTAATAACAAGGAATCATTAGCTGGGACCTGGAGTTTAACCGCTGACAATGCTTTGACTTTTGTTGCTAATTGTGCGTCTCAGACTACAAAAATTGTAATGGGGGAAGAAGGTGATACCTTCTCTTATTCGTCAACTTTGACTTTCCGTGATGTTTCTGGTCTTACGAAGTCTACAAAGGTAACATTTACCTATACGAAAGAAGGACAAGAGGAAACTCCTCAATAAGGAGTATATTATTAATCTTTATAGATTATAAGTAAAAAGCGGATCGTATGAGATCCGCTTTTTTTGTTTAAAATTCTATGCTGATGGATTTGGAATCTCATTATGGACTTCCTCAATCGCATCCAAAACTTCTGAACTTAAGTTGAGATAAATGCTGTCAATATTTTCTTTAAGTTGGACTAAATTAGTTGCACCAATAATGTTACTGGTCACAAAAGGCTGTTGGGTTACAAATGCTAAAGACATCTGTGCTAAAGATAAATTGTGGTTATAAGCAATAGCAAGGTAGCGTTTTGTTGCTTCTGTACATTGTGCACTGCTATATCTTGCAAACCTTGTAAAAAGATTCAATCTTGAATTTATAGTATCTGTACCCATAATATATTTTCCTGATAGCACGCCACAGCCCAATGGTGAATACGCTAAAAGTCGGATGTCTTCTCTCATGGCAATTTCTGCCATATCTCCTTCAAAACTCCGATTGAGTAAGGAATAGGCATTCTGAACGGTCAGCATTCTTGGTAAATTATGTGCTTTTGATTCTTCCATGAAGCGCATGGTTCCCCATGCTTTTTCATTAGAAATTCCGATATGTCTAACTTTTCCTGATTTGATAATGCCATCAAAAGTGTGGAGGATTTCATTAAAGTTATCTTGCCACTGTTCGTCTTCATGTTTATAATCACGAATGCCCAAATTGTTGGTATTGCGTTCTGGCCAATGCAGTTGATACAAATCGATATAATCGGTCTGCAAACGTTTCAAGCTGTTGTTAACCGCGTCTTTTAAAGCTTCAGGAGTAAACCCATTCGTTCTGATGTGAGCGGTATAATCTCCCGTCCCGGCAATTTTAGAGGCTAAAACGATTTTGTCTCTTTTTCCAGATTTTTCAAACCAATTGCCAATGATGCGCTCGGTATCTGCGTAAGTTTTTGCTTCTGCAGGAACAGGGTAAAGTTCTGCCGTGTCAAAAAAATTAATGCCTCGTTCCAAGGCATAGTCCATCTGTTCAAAAGCCTCGTCTTGGGTATTTTGAAGTCCCCAAGTCATGGTTCCCAAACACAGTTTGCTGACTTTTAAATTGGTGTGGGGAAGTGTGGTGTATTTCATAAGTGGTTATTCCATTTCCACGAGGGTGGAATTCTCTTTTCGAAGGAAGGAATCTTATTTAGGTTATAATAAAAAAGACCTGTCAGGTTTCAAAAACCTGACAGGTCTGAGATCAGTTAATAATATTAATCATTTAATAATTTCGAAATCTCATCTAATTTGGGGGTCAAAATGACCTCAATTCTTCTGTTTTTGGCTTTGCCTTCGTTGGTGTCATTCGTTGCGATTGGTGCGTATTCTCCACGTCCAGCAGCCGTTAGGTTTTCTGGATTGATGGCTGGATTCTCCTTTAAAATTTGGACAATAGATGTCGCACGTTTTGTTGATAAATCCCAGTTACTGTTCATGATTCCTGTTCCCGTATAAGGCACGTTATCTGTATGTCCTTCAATCAAAATAGCAATGTCTGGATTTTCAGCCAATACACTTCCTAATTGTTGTACGGCTTGCTTACCATTAGCACCAACAGCCCAGCTTCCTGATTGAAACAACAATTTGTTTTCCATCGAAACGTAGACTTTTCCGCCACGTTGTTCAACCGTCAAGCCTTTGCCTTCAAAGTTGGTCAAGGCTCTTGAAATGGCATCTTTAAGCTTGTTCATGGCCGCATCTTTAGAGGCGATCACGCTTTCCAATTCGGCAATGCGGTTTGACCGCGCTTCCATGTCTTGTTTTAGTTTTTGTAAACGTGCATTTTCAGCAGCTAGTGCTTGTTCTTTAGCTTCTAGTTGCGCCAATAACTCTCTATTCTTTTTGGCATTATCAGCAATGGCCGAAGAACTGTTTTGCTCTAAAGCCTGGTAGGATTGCTGTAAATTATCAAGATTGGTTTTTGCAATATCATAATCTTTTTGAAGTTGATTGCGTTTTGCAGTGGTGTCATCATAGTCACGTTGAAGTTGTGCTAATCTGTTCTGTGCAATAATTAAATCTTTTTTAAGATCGGCATTGTCATCAGATATTTTACGATTCTCTTTTCTTAAAGTGGCGTATTTATTTTCTAAATCCGTATAGATTTTTTTAGATACGCAAGACGTTGTTAATACAAGCGTTAATGCAATTAGAGACAATTTTTTAATCATGTTTATTAGGTGTTAGATATTTGTTGTTTAGGTTTTTCTTGTTCGGATGTTTGTTCTTAATTTGATATTATATGATTGCCACGCATACATGAATGCTTTTCGGCTGCCAACTGCCAACTGCCAACTGATTTAATCCTCAATTTCAAGCAAAATCGGACAATGGTCACTATGTAACGCATCCGATAGGATAACGCTGCGTTTCAGTTTTTCTTGTAGAGGTGCGCTCACTAATGCGTAATCCAATCGCCAGCCCTTATTTCGCTCTCGCGAATTAGCTCTGTAGCTCCACCACGTATAATTATCGGATTCTTTATTAAAGTGTCTGAAAGAGTCTATAAAGCCGTTATTCATGAAGTTGCCGATCCATTGGCGTTCTACTGGTAAAAAACCAGAAACGTTTGAAAGAC
>JBARDR010000283.1:0-1820 GCA_049795335.1 Gelidibacter sp.
GACCTGTATAAAAGCCAGCCTATAACAGGCGTTTGGCAAAAAAGCGGGTTCACTGCTTAAATGAAGCTTTATGCTTCGAATCAAGTTCAGTGCTAGCAGTCAGTTTTCTGCTTCGTTATCCGCTTCTTCGCCAAGCGCCAAACCGTTAGCAGTAACTATAAATGACTACGAATATGACTATAGACGACTATTCAAAACTTGTCCAAATATTATTTTACTTAACAGGCGGTACTGTTGCTGTACTTACTTTTCTGAGTGCGAAAAAAGGACTATTGAACCCAATTAATACAGAGTATCATAAAATAGCGTTCGTAAAGATTAGAGAACTTTCGGAAGTATTATTATCTGAATTTGATCCTAAGTCTGAAAACTATTGGGCCAAAGACGACCCCTTAGAAAAGTATTTTAAAGAAGTCCATGAGATTTTCGAGAAAAATAAAGAGCAAATTCTCAAAAGCAAAGAATTTCCAATGGGAAGACCATCTCCTAGATCCTTTGACCGATTGACTGATATTATTAGAGAAATTAAATCGGAACCATTTCTTCCTTCAGAAATCAGAGACATTGTGGTCAAGCATTTAGAATCAAGAACCAAAATGAGTTTTTCAATACACATGGAGGAGTTAGATAAATACTTTAAAGAACTTGTCAATGGAAAATATCAAGGTGACTTAAAGCATAATTATGCATTTGTCCATAATCGAATAAATGACAGAATGTATAAAAGTGGCTGTGGAATTTCTCAGGTTGAAGAACAAATTCATGAAGTGAGGCTGGCAATTCAAAAATATTTGAAGAAGTACGATCCAATAAAATAGCTACTGCTAACAGGCGTTTGGCAAAAAAGCGGGTTCAGTGCTTAAATGAAGCCTTGTGCTTCGTATCAAGTTCAGTGCTGGCAGACAGTTTAGTGCTTCGAAATCCGCTTCTTCGCCAAGCGCCAAACCGTTGTGGCACATTTAAAAAAAATCGAGAATTGATTAAAATATTTCATAAATCATTAAAAAAGGAAATTGCCGAATTGAGCAATGACATTCTGAATTCTGTTTGGTCTAATAGAATTGAACAAACAAATATTGAAAGTCTCGGAATTAAAAATGGAAAACAAATTATTGCGGAATATTTAGAAAATTGAGAATACGGAATTGCTTACGAACATCTTGCATACATCATAACTGAATGCGAAATGGAATTAAGTGTTGAGCGGAAAAACAGAATGGATAAAATTGCGGATAGAATGAATATTGAACCGATTAAGTTGTTAACTAATGAAAAAGGTACTGACTTTCTATTTGGTTGCAAAAACCTCTATTTAGCATCAATTCATCCTTTTGACTTTGATAAAAAAAATCTAAATGAATACAAACAAATAATTGAATTAGGAAAAGAACTTTTGGCGCAAAGAGGAATTCAAAATTTTTTAGGGTATTTAATGGAATATCAATATAGAGTATCTGTTTGGGCATCAATGATTGCATTAGAATACGGAAAACCAAAACAGAATGAAATTCTGGATTTGAGCGGAACGGAAACAATAATTGATTCTTGTTTGGAATGTATAATGCAAGACGAAATTAATCCCTTGCCAGCCGAAATAATTGAAAACAAGAAAAAGTGGAAAGAGAAAAACGTGCCACAATAACCAAGAATTCGGCTCGCCGATTACTCCCTTCGGTCATGAGATCGCTTCGCTAAGTTGGCCAGAGCTGAATGCTGTGTTGACGAATCCGGTTGATTTGCCGTCTATGGGTAAAACGTTGAATTTAGGTAAGGATAGTTGGAGGTTGCGCTGTGTTTGATGTGGTCAAGATGTATAGGAC
>JBARDR010000284.1:0-2560 GCA_049795335.1 Gelidibacter sp.
ACCTTCAGCTTCAACTAAAGCTTTTTTACAGTCCATCATTCCTGCGCCTGTACTTTGTCTAAGTTTGTTAACTTCTGCAGCTGTTATTTTTGTCATAATTTCTAGTGTATTTTATTAAAAAAAGTCGTTCAATTGATTTCTGAAAAGAAAAGAATGAAACGACTTTAAGCTATTATATTATTGTTATTTATTCTTCTTCGTCAGCAGCTACTACTTTTTTAGCGGCTTTCTTTTCTTTTTTCTCTACGTTGTCTTCTTGGCCATCTTTATCAGTTTTGTCTGACTTACGTTCAGATAAACCATCAGCGATTGCAGAAGTGATAAGCGTTAAAACTTTATCAATAGATTTTGAAGCATCATCATTCGCAGGAATAACGTATTGTACTTGACGTGGATCGGAATTCGTGTCCACCATTGCAAAGATTGGAATGTTTAGTTTCTGTGCTTCTCTAATAGCAATGTTTTCACGTTTAATGTCCACTACAAATAAAGCACCTGGCAAACGTGTCATGTCAGAAATAGAACCTAAGTTTTTCTCTAACTTAGCTCTCAAACGGTCAACTTGTAAACGTTCTTTTTTAGACAATGTCAAGAATGTACCATCTTTTTTCATTCTATCAATCATCGCCATTTTCTTAACAGCTTTTCTGATAGTTACAAAGTTGGTCAACATTCCGCCTGGCCATCTCTCAGTAATGTAAGGCATGGTCACAGCACCTGCTTTTTCAGCAACGATGTCTTTCGCTTGTTTTTTTGTAGCTACAAATAAAATTTTCTTTCCTGAAGCTGCAATTTTGCGAAGTGCTTCTGCAGACTCCTCAATTTTGGCAGCTGTTTTGTAAAGATTGATGATATGGATACCGTTACGCTCCATATAAATGTAAGGGGCCATGTTTGGATCCCATTTTCTTGTCAAGTGACCAAAGTGTACACCTGCTTCAAGTAATTCTTTTACTTCTATTTTTTCCATTTTGTAATAGTTTACGTTCTGTTAAATTAGCAATGATAAAGTGGTTTCAGCCGTGGCCGATCGCCTTTACCATTTAGATGCTAAACTATCCTAACACAAAGGTGTTTTGGACAACATTAACTGGGTTAAATTTTGTGTTCTAAAAAAAACTTGATTGGAAACATAATCGATCATATTTCCAATCGAGTTGGTAATAAAAAGATTAACGTTTAGAGAACTGGAATTTCTTACGTGCTTTCTTCTGACCGAATTTCTTACGTTCAACCATTCTTGGGTCTCTTGTCAACAATCCTTCTGGTTTCAAAATGCCTCTGTTTTCTGCATCCAACTCACACATAGCGCGAGATAATGCTAAACGGATTGCTTCTGCCTGACCAGTAATACCACCTCCATATACATTTACTGTAATATCAAAGTTGCCATCATTGTTAGTCATGACCAAAGGTTGATTTACTTTGTACTGCAATGCAGCAGTAGGAAAGTAGATCGCCATGTCTTTTTTATTAATTGTGATGTTTCCTGTACCTGAGGCAACATACGCACGAGCAACAGCCGTTTTTCTACGGCCAATTTTGTGAATTACTTCCATTAATTGAATTCGTTTAAGTTAATTGTTTTAGGTTTTTGAGCCGCATGTGTGTGCTCAGAACCTACAACAGCATTTAGGTTGCGGAATAAATCTGCACCCAATTTGTTTTTAGGCAGCATTCCTTTTACTGCTTTTTCCACTACTCTAGCCGGATCTTTTCCGAATAGTTCAGTAGCGGTTAGACTTCTTTGACCACCTGGGTAACCTGTGTGACGAATGTAAGTTTTATCGTTCCACTTGTTTCCTGTTAAGTTGATTTTTTCAGAGTTGATAACAATAACGTTATCTCCGCAATCAACGTGTGGTGTGAAGTTAGGCTTGTGTTTGCCTCTTAAAAGTTTTGCAACCTTAGAAGCTAAACGACCTAGTGTTTGCCCTTCAGCGTCAACCAAAACCCACTGCTTATCAACAGTAGCTTTGTTAGCTGAAATCGTTTTGTAGCTTAATGTATTCACACTAATTAATTTTTATTTGTCGCGCTGTTCACGTGACGAGTTAAACATTCCTCTCTTAAAAAGAGTTTGCAAATTTACGATAATCTATGTGATTACCAAATAGTATGAGGCGAATTTTGTTCATAAAATTAGTGGCCGTTGCTTTCTTTTTAATTTCGATAAAATTATAACCGTTATTTTATGAAATATGGTGTAATAATTTGTCATAAGCCATTCGGAATGATGCTTTTGATATGTGGCGTTCAGAATAGGGGAAAGGTTATGTTGGTGTTTGGGTTTTGGAACGTAGATAAGGTTTTCGCCGGTGACTTATTAACATTTATAATTAGGCAAGAAGATGTTTAGGACGCTTGAACTTAGAGGGGGATTAATTTTTTATTATAATTATTTGGGCGTTCCCCTTCGGGTCGGGCTTTCCGATACAATCTTTTTGCTCGTGCCTCACAAAAAGGATTTCCACTTTAATCCCTAACGCGGCGTCGGCGTTTAAATATGTGTTTTTTTAGGATTATTCGAATGTTTCCTTCGGATCGGGCTTTGCGTTAC
>JBARDR010000285.1:0-5265 GCA_049795335.1 Gelidibacter sp.
GCATTAAATCCAAAGGTTTCAAAACACCATACAAGCCTGAAAGAATTCTGACGGTATCTTGAAGACGGTCAATTTTGGTTTCCGGAATGGTATACGCATTCAAGCCACGATACACATCACCATTAAAAGCATAAATGGCAGGACGTGCATTGTCTGTTGTAAACGGCGTTTCCCACTTCTGATTGCGCTCATAATTGAGATGGCTCAAGTCTTTAGAAATTTTCATAAGCTCCGATAAAGCTTTCACAGATTTCCTTTTGAGTTCTTTATTAAGACGCTCTGACTGTTTTAAAAATTCAGGTTGTGTGGTTTTGTCGGTTGGTAATTGGGTTTCAAAATCCAAGGATTTTGCGGGAGATATGACAAGTTTCATTGAAATGGGAAGCTGATATTTAATCGTGAAAAAATTGAAATTCAAAGTTACAAAACAAATTTCAATTATGCCGACACCTGCGTTAAGGATGGAACGGCATGTTTGAGCTCCCTGCCTTTTGGCAGGAGCGAGTAGTGACAGCCTGACCCTCTGGAAATTTATTGGAAGAGGGTAACGCGCAAATAAAAATGAATCTAAATCTTTAAAATATCTAAATCATTCCTCAATTTCCATATCCTTATGCTTGGCATAATGACGCCATTTTTCGATACAGGCCACCATATCTTGAGGGACTTCCGAATCAAAACTCATGAATTCACCTGTGGTAGGATGCTCAAAGCCCAAAGTTTTGGCATGGAGGGCTTGACGTGGTAGGATTTTGAAGCAATTTTCAACAAACTGCTTGTACTTGGAAAATGTAGTGCCTTTTAAAATCTTTTCGCCACCATAACGCGAATCATTGAATAGGGTATGTCCAATATGTTTCATGTGCACACGGATTTGGTGTGTACGGCCAGTTTCCAATTTACAAGATACTAAAGTGACGTATCCTAAGCGTTCCATCACTTTAAAATGTGTGACGGCAGGTTTTCCCTTTTCTTCATCATCGTCTAAAAACACGGTGTTTTGTAACCTATTTTTTGGATGACGGCCAATATTGCCTTCAATCGAGCCTTCATCTTTCTCCATATTTCCCCAAACAAGTGCGACATATTCGCGCTCACTGGTTTTGTCAAAGAACTGTTTGGACAGATGCGCCATGGCTGCTTCGGTTTTGGCAATGACCAGCAAACCACTGGTATCCTTGTCAATACGATGCACTAAACCAGGTCGGTTACTCGAATTGTTTGGTAGATTTTCAAAATGATAAATCAGGGCGTTGATGAGCGTGCCCGAATAATTGCCGTGACCGGGATGTACAACCATGCCAGCTTCTTTATTGACCACGAGCAAATCATCATCTTCATAGACAATATCCAGCGGAATATCTTCTGGTGTCAGCAAATACTCATAAGGCGGATGCTCAAAAAGTACTCGAATCACATCAAAAGGCTTGACCTTATAATTGGATTTTACAGGAACGTCATTAACATATATGCTTCCGTTTTTTGCAGCTTCCTGAATTTTATTACGCGTTGCGTTTTCAATAAAATTCATGAGATATTTGTCAATACGCAAGGGCGTTTGACCTTTTACGGCTGTAAAAGCATAATGCTCATACAACTCATCGTCGTGTTGATCTTCTAAACTTGGGGTATTTTCGTCTGTCATTATTCCTCTAAAACTCTATTTCCA
This sequence comes from Gelidibacter sp., assembly GCA_049795335.1. Lineage (GTDB taxonomy): Bacteria > Bacteroidota > Bacteroidia > Flavobacteriales > Flavobacteriaceae > Gelidibacter. The sequence goes on from JBARDR010000285.1 coordinate 1,670, forward strand.
TTCCCCAAAACCAAATCAATCTTGGAGGTCATTGGCAGTAAATCGCCCGCTTTGATCGATTTGCCTTCAAATGATATTGATTGAACCTCATCCTTGCCAATATCATCAATGTATGATATTTTACCTACTTCAAATCCAATAGCTTCCAAAGTTGGTTTGGCTTGACGGAAGGTACGGCCAACCACAACAGGTACTTCGACCTTGCGAAATCCTGATGGATTTAAAATCAAATATACTTTGCGATCTTCTTTGACCTGACTTCCAGCTAAAGGATATTGCTCAATAACAGAAAATTTTGGATATTTGGGATTGTAATTGGCTGAATCCTGTATTTCCATAGCCAAATCATTATCCCTCAATTCGATTTCAGCCGTAGCAATACTTTTCCCTGCCAAATCAGGAACAGTTACAAAACTCCCGTGATTGGTGCGGTAATCTAACCATTTTAATAAGAAAAAAGTTAAAACGATTAGGGCAACAATCGCCAGAATAATTTGTTTCAATAACACTTTACTCGATATAAATTTTATAAGACTCATGAAAATTTGTTATAAGTGACAAAGATATATAAATACAACCGCTTTTTCTTTTGCTTTTAATGTGATATTTTTGTTTTGGAGTTGCTTAACCAATTTACGAGTAATAAACCACAAAAATACGTGTTTATTGCACTTCAATAGGTATAACAAAAAACGTTGACTGTAAATAATTGCAAAAAAAAATCGAAAAACGTGCTTGCAAGAATAAATATCAACAAAAAAACTTGTCGTCTCACCAATCAATGGAGAATCGGCTAATTGGTTTTTAAATCTTCATAGCTAATTGAATTTTATAGCCTATCATCGGAGGTAGGTTTTGAGTAAGAGTATTAACTTAAAAAAAATTTCTGCTTGCGCAGGAATATGGTATGAAAAAAAATATTGCAATCATCATGGGAGGTTTTTCGAGCGAGTTCGAAATATCCCTCAGAAGTGGACAAGTGGTTTATGAAACGCTTGATCCTGCTAAATACAACGCTTTTCGAATTCATATTTTCAAGGACAAATGGGTATATGTAGATTCAAACAACAGGGAACATCCTATTGATAAAAATGATTTTTCAATTACTGTAGATGGGCTTAAAACCAATTTTGACTGTGTGTTTAATGCTATTCATGGTACACCTGGTGAAGATGGTTTTATGCAAGGGTATTTGGAATTGCTTGGGATTCCGCAAACCAGTTGCAATATGTACCAAGCCGCATTAACCTTTAATAAGCGGGATTGCTTAAGCACTTTAAAACCTTATGGTATTAAAACTGCAATCTCCTATTATGTGAATTTAGGTGACACCATCGATGAAGATGCCATTATTGCGAAAGTTGGTTTACCATGTTTTGTTAAAGCCAATAAAGCAGGCAGCAGTTTTGGGGTTAGCAAGGTTTATAAAAAAGAAGAATTCAGTAACGCACTTGAAGTCGCTTTTAAGGAAGATGACGAAATCATTATTGAATCTTTTCTTGACGGCATAGAGGTCTCTGTAGGCGTCATTACTTATAAAGGTGAAGTGATCGTGCTTCCAATTACAGAAATTGTAAGTAACAACGATTTCTTTGATTATCAAGCAAAGTATTTGGGACAGTCGCAAGAGATTACTCCTGCACGATTATCCATCGAACAGGAAGAAAAAGTAAGAGTCCTTGCCAAAAAAGTGTATGAAGTTTTAAAAATGACAGGCTTTAGCCGCAGTGAATTTATTTTTAAAGATGGTGAGCCTCATTTGCTGGAAGTCAATACCGTTCCTGGGATGACCAAAGCTAGCATTTTACCGCAACAAGCTGCTGTTGCTGGCATTAGCATGGTCGATTTGTTCGGGAATGCCATTGAGGAATGCCTGAAGAGTTGAACATTAAGAATGAAAAATTAATAAGTATATTTGATTTATAATGAGATTCCCTCTGGCGAGGGAATGACAAAAAATTGTCGATGAAACGCGCACTATTCCCAGGGTCTTTTGACCCCATTACCTTAGGTCACTTAGATATCATCAATCGCGGAATCAAACTATTTGATGAGGTCGTTGTGGCCGTTGGTATCAATGCTGATAAAAAATACATGTTCACTTTAGAACAGCGTCTAAAGTTCATGGAAGATACCTTTAAAGATCAGCCTAAAGTAAAAGTGATGACTTATCAAGGTTTGACCATCGATTTCTGCAAGCAAATTGATGCGCAGTTTATTTTAAGAGGTTTGCGTAATCCCGCCGATTTTGAATTTGAAAAAGCAATTGCTCACACGAACAGAAAACTTTCAAAAATTGAAACCGTATTTTTATTGACTGCCGCAAGCACCTCATATATTTCTTCTTCTATTGTCAGAGATGTGATTAGGAATCATGGGGATTATACGGTTTTGGTGCCGGAAAGTGTTCGGGTTCCTTAAAACCGCAAGAACGCAAAGGAAAAGCCCAAGGGACATAAGGTTTTGGAACCGAATCTTATGACAAAATTTCGATTTTTAGATAATGAAATTTAATTCCAAATTCTTTGCATATTAAGGTCGTGAAAAACAATGAGTTTTAGCGGTGAACTCTTAGTTTCAAAGATTTTAAATCTCTCCGATGATTATGGTGTTTTTAAAACGTGATAAATTGAAATTTCTTTTGAAGTGCTTCTTTTCTGAGTTTAAGCTTTTTTAAGAAACTGGTATGTGCCTCCGAATTTGGATTGAATGGCAAATGCGCCATTCCTTTTTGAATGCTATCCACTTCTTCCATAGTTTCTAATGCATCTTCAGATAGCCAAACACTCTGGAATTTCTCCCAAATATAATTGATGGCCGTGGCATTAGGATGTACCATGTCTTCTGCATAAAAACGATAGTCGCGAAGTTCGTCCATCATGATTTCATAGGACGGAAAGTAGAAATTATCCGTATCATCTTGCTGTGCAATAAAATCATGAATGGCGGCAATTAAATGAGCTTTGCTATGTGTGTTTTCGATAAATCCATCCTTAATATGACGTATTGGAGACACCGTAAAAATCAGGATAACATTGGCGTTAATTTCCTTAATTTTATTTTGCAAATTTTGAAGTGTATCCGTAATTTCATTAATGGAAAGCAACGCCTTAGTAAAATTATTCTGTGCTACTTTGTGGCAATTAGCGACTGACATATGAGATTCACAATGCTTATAAACCCAAGCGGTTCCTAAAGTAATTATAATATGTGAAGCCTGCTGAAGTTGTTTTTTTGTGACTTGAAGCTGCTCATTTAAATTGGCAATTAAAGTCTCTTTACAATTATTGCTCATTTGTGAATGCGCATCAAAGCAGTGCCATTGTTCATTGTGAAAAAACACCTCATCGTCATTGTATTCCTTTTGTTGAAGGGCTCTTACAACAAGAGTTTCAATGGCTTTGGGATGAAATAAAACGCCAAACGGATTTTGAGAATTCTGGAATTTGAAATGTGACAACTTCTGCCCTATATTTTCTACAAAACAAGAGCCTAACAAAAACACCTTCGAATGATAATCAATGAGGTTTTTGGTGTTTTTATGAAGTGGGATGATCGTTTGTAGTTTCATTTTTTGCTCGCAGATTGGCCAAATT
>JBARDR010000286.1:0-7106 GCA_049795335.1 Gelidibacter sp.
TTCAAAACCTTAGTAAGCGACTTCGATAATACACAAGAAATTTATTTAGATGAAGATATTGCTTCTTTGGATGAAATTCTTCTTGTGGCTGAAATCCGACCAAAAACAGGGAATGATATTGTGATGAAAGCCCTTGAGAAATTATCTGCTAATATGCCCGATATGCCATATCTGCAAAAAGGTTTTTTACGTCATAAGGAACGCAACCGACGTGAATTTAAATGGCTTGTAGAAAGTGCGATAACGGTTTATGACTCTGGTTATATGTCTTCAGCAGCCTCCAACCTTAAGATTAATGTAGATCAAGTAAGAAAAAGTTATGATTTACGCGATGTGGATAGCTTACTTACCTATACTGCCTATCTGAAGGAAAAAGCGAACAGAGGCAACCTGCACGCCAGAAATTTGCGAAGAGATACGATCCAAACTTCTAACTTGGTCAAGGCCATTAAATGGAATGATACCAGAATCAATGGGTTGCAAAACTTGTTCGAAAGCAAATTGAATATCTTAAGAAATACCGGTAATGCTCGCGCTTTGTTTGGCGAGGATATTTTGGACAAGCATCAATTTAGGTTAGACACCATACTGGTTGACGATGATAGAAAGATATACAAAATCGAAATTTCGGAAAGTCATCAATATGTAAATCTTGAAACAAAAGGGATTTTTAATGATGGCTATCATCCCAAAGGATGGTTGTACATCTATTACGATAATTACGCGATAAAGAAGCTGGAATATAATTTGGTAGCGGCTTCCAGTGCTCAAAAGAGTAGGAGTAAAACACTTTTTGACACCCAAATCAATCATAAGTTAATCCTGACCTTTAGAGAGTATGAAGATAAAATGTATCCTAATTACATGTATTATGAAACGCCAAAGTTGGTCAATGTCGGGTATAAACCAACCAAACCTGGGGAGACTAATGATCCAGACTCCAATACCGACGAACGCTTCTACTATACGGTTCAGGAATTGTTATTTACTGAAATCATTCATGATCCGGAATCGATTGAATTGGCACTTAAAAAGCCATGGGATGCTGATATTTTTGCCGTAAAACCTTATAACAAGGAGTTTTGGAGAAATTACAACACACTTTTGGAAAGTGAGGAGGATCAAAAGCTTATTCAGGATTTGACCAAGCGATCCTCACTTTATAAGGATTAAAATTTTAATATAATGTTGTTGTCACTATCCTAAAAACATGGCGACGCGTCACTAATAAATAAAAAATGAGTTATTTTAAATTTTTGATTGCAGATTATAATTTACTTTTTATATTTGCAGCCTGAAATTCTAAAAGAGAGGAGGTTAAGACACTATGTTAATAATACCAATTAAAGAAGGAGAAAATATAGATAGAGCGTTAAAGCGTTACAAACGTAAGTTTGATAAAACTGGTACGAAGCGTCAATTGCAAGCTCGCAAGCAATTTGATAAGCCTTCAGTTCTGAATAGAGCTGCGAACCAGAAAGCCCAATACATTCAGCATCTAAGAGATCGAGAAAACATATAATTGTAATTTCGAAATCAAATAAAGAGATTCCTGCACTAGCAGGAATTTTTTTTGTCCTATATTTAATGAACCAAAACTACTAATGGGTTCTTTTAATGTCTACCGTGAAATCACAATTCTTGCCCTTTTCTGAGTATTTACTCCATGAGAAAAATTATTCCGTACTTACCGTTAAAGCTTATCTTACAGATTTGGAGAGTTATGCTGAATTTGTCAATCGAGAATATGACGTTGATACCGTCCAAAATGTAAATTACTCTCAAATTAGAAGTTGGATTGTGTTTTTGGTGGAGCAAAAAATCTCTAATAGAAGTATCAATCGTAAGATGTCGTCCCTGAACTCTTATTTTAAGTTTTTGATCAAAACGGAAACCATTCAAGCCAATCCGTTATCAAAACACAAAGCCTTAAAAACAGATAAGAAAGTCCAAATCCCATTTTCACCAAAGGAAATGGAAGAGGTTATCTACATCTTAGCACTGGAAACTGACTTTGAAGGCCTCAGAAACCGTCTTATTGTGGAACTTTTTTATGCCACGGGCATCCGGCGGATTGAATTGATTCAAATTAAACTCAAGGATTTGGATTTAGGCAACAAAACGTTAAAGGTTCTTGGGAAGCGTAATAAAGAACGTTTTGTTCCGTTAATTGATAGTGTCGTGACGACTGCTCACAATTATATACAGCTGAGAAATGAATTGGAAATCATTTCAGACGAGGAATATTTGTTTTTAACCAAAAGAGGATTAAAAGTATATGAAACTCTTGTTTACAGAATTATAAATGAGTATTTTAGTCAGGCCTCTCATAAGGTAAAAAAGAGTCCGCATATATTGAGGCATTCCTTTGCAACCCATTTGCTTAATCAAGGAGCTGATTTGAATGCCGTTAAAGAATTGCTGGGACATTCAAGTTTGGCAGCAACCCAAATTTATACGCATAATAGTATAGCTGAATTAAAAAAAGTATATGATCAAGCGCATCCAAGAAGTAAAAACAATAACTAGTGTAAACCAAATGACAGCATGAATGAATTAGTTCCGATTTTATGCTATTAATTTTAAAAACCCAAACAGATGAAAGTAATCACACAATCCGTTAATTTTACTGCAGACAAAAAATTAATCGACTTTATTCAAAAAAGAATGGATAAACTCGATTTATTTTATGACAAGGTCATTCAAACTGATGTTTATCTTAAAGTTGAAAACACAAGTGATAAGGAAAATAAGATTTTTGAAGCCAGAGTCAACGTTCCGGGCGATAGTTTCGTGGTTAAGAAGCAATGTAAGACGTTTGAAGAGGGCGCCGATATGGCAATTTCATCACTCGAAAGACAGCTAAAAAAGAGAAAAGAGAAATTAAGATCACAATTTTGATAAAATTTTCTCAAAAAATGTTTTGAATAATTAAATATTTATATACATTTGCAGTCCGTTAGAAATAGCGGGCTTTTTTACTGAAGGAACAGAACGTAAAAAGCCGATGTAGCTCAGCTGGCTAGAGCAGCTGATTTGTAATCAGCAGGTCGTGGGTTCGAGTCCCTCTATCGGCTCAAAAACTGAATAAGTTTTGAGATTCGGTTCCTTCAATAAAGAAACACTGAGCAATCAGAAAGACGTTCTTTTGAAAATAATGAATAATTGGGGAGATACTCAAGCGGCCAACGAGGGCAGACTGTAAATCTGCTGACTACGTCTTCGCAGGTTCGAATCCTGCTCTCCCCACAAAGATTTAAAATAAGCTGTCGTCAAAAGCTTTTTGCTTTTAAAAGATAGTGTTTTGAAATCTTGGTTCGGGGTTACCCGAACAGGATCACCGACCAACGGAGGTAATCCAAAAAAAAGTTCATTAAATATTGGAAATTGAAATTTCATTACATTGAAGTTTCATAAAAATGCGGGAGTAGCTCAGTTGGTAGAGCGTCAGCCTTCCAAGCTGAATGTCGCCGGTTCGAACCCGGTCTCCCGCTCTAAAGTAGAACGTCATCATGCAGAAATGTGTGAGCACTACTTAAAGAATAGGTCTTCTCATAATAACATATGTGGTTTGCTATTCTCAGTAAGTTTCAAGTTTCTTGTTACAGCTTTTTGAACTTGAAATCAGGAACCTGAAACCACCAAACTCAATCGCCGGTGTAGCTCAGGGGTAGAGCGTTTCCTTGGTAAGGAAGAGGTCACGAGTTCAATTCTCGTCATTGGCTCTTTTCAAATAAGCAAAATTAAATTTTTGAACACTAATATAAATTAAGATTAAAATAAATTAAACATGGCAAAGGCAACTTTCGATCGTTCAAAACCACACCTTAACATAGGTACTATTGGACACGTGGATCACGGTAAAACAACTACGACAGCAGCTATTACTAAAGTATTAGCTGATGCAGGTTTTTCAGAAGCAAGATCATTTGATCAAATTGATAACGCTCCAGAGGAAAAAGAAAGAGGTATTACAATTAATACATCGCACGTTGAATATGCAACAGCAAATCGTCACTACGCTCACGTTGACTGTCCAGGTCACGCGGATTACGTAAAGAACATGGTTACTGGTGCTGCTCAAATGGACGGAGCTATCTTGGTTGTTGCTGCAACAGATGGTCCAATGCCACAAACACGTGAACACATCCTTTTAGGTCGCCAAGTAGGTATTCCTAGAATTGTTGTTTTCATGAATAAAGTTGACTTAGTTGATGACGAAGAGTTATTAGAACTAGTTGAAATGGAAATCAGAGATTTATTATCATTCTACGATTACGATGGTGATAATGGTCCTGTTGTTCAAGGTTCTGCTTTAGGTGCACTTAACGGTGAGCAAAAATGGGTTGATGCGCTTCTTAAATTAATGGAAGAAGTTGACAAATGGATTGAAGAGCCAGTTCGTGATATTGAGAAGCCTTTCTTAATGCCTATTGAAGATGTTTTCTCTATTACTGGTCGTGGAACTGTTGCTACAGGTCGTATCGAAACTGGTATTGCTAAAACTGGAGATCCAGTTGAAATCATCGGTATGGGAGCTGAGAAATTAACTTCTACTATCACTGGTATTGAAATGTTCCGTCAAATCCTTGATAGAGGTGAAGCTGGAGATAACGCTGGTATCTTATTAAGAGGTATTGACAAAACTCAGATCACTAGAGGGATGGTTATCGTTAAGCCAGGTTCAGTAAAACCACACGCTAAATTTAAAGCTGAGGTTTATATCTTGAAAAAAGAAGAAGGTGGACGTCATACTCCATTCCATAATAACTACCGTCCACAGTTTTACGTACGTACAACGGACGTAACTGGAAACATTATGTTGCCAGAAGGAGTTGAGATGGTTATGCCTGGAGATAACTTAACTATTACAGTTGATTTATTACAACCAATTGCAATGAACGTAGGTCTTCGTTTCGCTATCCGTGAAGGTGGACGTACTGTAGGTGCAGGTCAGGTTACTGAAATTTTAGCATAATTATAATGGTCTAAATAATATAATTAAGGCGTCTTGATTTTTCAAGATGCCTTGATTGTGTTTACGGGTTTAGCTCAGTTGGTAGAGCACTGGTCTCCAAAACCAGGTGTCGTGAGTTCGAGTCTCCCAACCCGTGCAAGTGTTTAAAACTTACTTTTAAAGGTTGTTTTGAAACCAATTAAAAGAGTGTAGCAAATACTCTCAATTTTAAAAAACTAATACAACGGTAATGGCAGGATTTGTAAATTATATTTCCGAATCATTTGGTGAATTAAAAAACAATGTGACATGGACACCATGGGCCGAAGCACAACGCTTAACCATTGTAGTGGCTGTTTTCTCAATTATATTTGCTTTGGCAATTTGGGGAGTTGACTCTGTTTTTAGTAAAGTTATCGAAGCTTATTTCAGCTGGATTAAGTAAAATATAAAGAGAGAATGTCTGAGACTAGTGAAAATAAAAAGTGGTACGTTGTAAGGGCTGTTAGCGGTCAAGAAAACAAAATCAAAACCTATATAGAAAACGAAATCACCCGCTTGGGTCTTGAGGATTTCGTGGATCAGGTTTTGGTGCCTACTGAAAAAGTTATACAAATACGTAACGGGAAAAAAATAAGTAAAGAAAAAGTTTATTTCCCTGGTTATATCATGATTCAAGCCAATTTGAGTGGCGAAATTCCTCATATTATTAAGTCAATTACAAATGTTATTGGCTTTTTGGGTGAAACAAAAGGAGGAGATCCGGTGCCGCTAAGACAATCGGAAGTTAACAGAATGTTAGGTAAGGTGGATGAGCTTACCGTGGATGCAGATTCAAACGTAGCTATTCCTTTCACAATTGGTGAAACTGTTAAAGTTATTGATGGCCCATTCAACGGGTTTGATGGAACTATCGAAAAAATAAATGAAGAAAAGCGTAAACTTGAAGTTATGGTGAAAATTTTCGGAAGAAAAACACCATTGGAATTGAGTTATATGCAAGTAGAAAAAGTTTAATAATTGTTACAAATAGATCGTACGTCTTTTGGCTTCCAAAGGAAGATGTGCAACTAAAATTAAAAAAATGGCAAAAGAATTAAGTAAAGTAGTTAAGCTACAAGTTCGGGGAGGTGCAGCGAATCCATCGCCACCGGTAGGACCCGCTTTAGGAGCTGCTGGAGTTAATATCATGGAATTCTGTAAGCAATTTAATGCTAGAACTCAGGATAAGGCAGGTAAAGTATTACCAGTTGTAATTTCTGTATTCAAGGATAAATCGTTTGATTTCATTATTAAAACTCCACCAGCTGCAGTTCAATTGATGGAAGCGGCCAAAGTAAAAAAAGGATCTGGAGAACCGAACAGAAAAAAGGTAGCAAAAGTAACCTGGGATCAAGTTAAGGCAATTGCAGAAGACAAAATGCAAGATTTAAATGCATTTACTGCTGACAAAGCTATTGACATGGTTGCAGGAACAGCAAGATCAATGGGTATTACTGTAACAGGTAAAAAACCTAATTAAAACATTTCTGAAATGGCAAGAGTAACAAAAAAGCAAAAAGAGGCAAGAGCTAAAGTTGACAAAACCAAACTTTATTCTCTTGAAGAGGGTGCAACTCTATTAAAAGAGATTACCTATACTAAATTTGATGCTTCAGTGGATATCGCTGTAAGACTTGGAGTAGATCCTCGTAAAGCAAACCAAATGGTAAGAGGTGTCGTTTCTTTACCTCACGGAACAGGAAAGGACATGAAAGTTCTTGCATTAGTAACACCTGACAAAGAGCAGGAAGCTAAAGATGCAGGTGCTGATTATGTAGGATTGGATGAATACCTTGAGAAAATCAAAAATGGTTGGACAGATGTTGACGTTATCGTTACCATGCCTGCAATCATGGGTAAATTAGGTCCATTAGGTAGAGTGTTAGGACCAAGAGGTTTAATGCCAAACCCTAAAACAGGTACAGTAACTATGGATGTGGCTAAAGCAGTTGCAGAAGTAAAAGCTGGTAAAATTGACTTTAGAGTTGACAAAACAGGTATTGTTCACGCACCAATCGGTAAGGCATCATTTACGGCCGACAAATTGGTTGAAAACGCAAACGAACTTATTTCAACTTTAATCAAAATGAAACCTGTTGCGGCTAAG
>JBARDR010000287.1:0-3357 GCA_049795335.1 Gelidibacter sp.
CAATGGTATTCCATTCTTTACACGCCGTACATTGACCTTGCCATTTAGAATATTGACTGCCACAGTTTTGACAGAAAAAAGTTGTTTTTAATTTAGCCATTCTTCAAAGTTTAAGCTAAAATAAAACTATTTATGCTAACAGTTCTTATTAAAAATCTTAATTGACCCCTTGTTAATCATCAATATCACTTTCATTATCATCTACAGCAATTGAAGTAAGTCCTTCAACTTTTAAAAGAATTAAATCTTTGTTGATATGCGGTGTAGATTCTAAATCCAATGCAGATTCATAGAGTTTCTTGGCACGCTTGGTTTTCCCTATTCTTTCAGCATGCAGCGCCATATAATAGGTCCCATAAGAGGTCGTAGGATCTTGCTTGTTGGCCAATTTCCCTATTTTTTCAAGAGAAGCGACATCACCGCGTTGTTCAGCAGCTTTGATGATTTTTTCAAATTCATCTTCCGAAATCGGTTTATTGATCCCAAATAAATCATCAATTTTTTTGTAACGCTTTGTAATATAAGTGTCTAAGGTGCCTTCATAGGTAAGAATGTCGTTTTTAAACTCTCTATCGCTAATTGGTTTATACAACTCAAATATTTTATCTAAGGCTTGAGATAAAGCGCCAGTTACTAAGGTGTAATGAGAATCTCCCTTAAAGTCGTCAAAATAGTACTTCAAGGCTTTGTTATTCAATTCTCCTAATTTTTCGTTTGCCTCAAGAATGCCAGTTCGAAGTGGTGCAAGGTCATCCTCACTCGTTGCCATATAATAAAAAACATCCTCTTTTAACCATTTCAATCGTTGCGCGATATTATTATCCATTTCCCCTATAAAATCTGGACTTAAATTAACATACGCCTTAAACAACGGATCATCTTTTAATAAGAATGAGTTCATGAAATTGGCCATAAGATCGTGACCCACGACCACTTTAAACTTACTGGTTTTGTATCTGCGGTCAATATGTGGGATTAATTCTGTGCTGATAAAATCATAAAATCGAGCTCCAAATTCAATAGGCACACCTGAAATCTCATCATGATAACTGTCGTAAAAACGATCTTTCCCTTGAATAACACCGACAACAATAGCTTCTGGCATTTTATCAAAGTACGTTTGAAAAGCGACCTGCCCAACAACGGGCTCGAACAAATAGTCGGCATCAAAAACTAAAATAACGGGATACTTTAAATTAGATTCCGCATCGTAGTCTTTAGGCAGCCTAATTTTTAATTCTCTGGTGGAATTTAATTTTCGGGATTCGAACTGTTCATAAATAGTTTGAGCATTTATAGAAATACTGCACAGCAAGATGAATATGAAAAGTAAGGCTTTTTTCATCGATAAGTAGGTTTAAGGTATGGGATGGTAAATATATACAAATTATAGTTAATCTGTACATATTATTCGACGAAATGCATTATTTGACTATTTTTTATCCTTTAAGTCGTAAATTTTATCTAACAACATGTCCTTGTCAATAAAATCAGAAGCCTTTAAAAGCAACCCAGATTGATAGCTGTGCAACGCCTTTTTGACATTATTTTCATTTTCCCAATACATCCCAGTATAGTAGGCACTTATCATGGATTCTGGATATTCTTTTCGTGCCATTTTCGACAAATCTCTCAGGGCATCGCGATCATCCTTTTTCATACTGGCCGACGCCACTGCTCGCATATCGTTTTCAACCACTTTTTTCTCAAATCCGTAGAAGAACTTAATGTCGGCATACTTCTTTTCAAGGTATTTAAAAGGTCCTTCCGCATAAGTCAACACCTGATCCGTATATTCCTTTTTGTTGATGGGTTTGTACAAAGAAAATATCTCATTTAAAGCCTTCGGAATTCCTAAGCCCACCAATGAATAATGGTCTGCATCGGTAAAATCATCAAATCTATAATGCATTTTTGAATTGCTTATAATCCCCAATCGTGCATTATGCTCAATAATCTTTCCCTTTAAACTGTCAATATCATTATCTGCCGTTGCCATGTAGTAGAAGGTATCCGTTTTTAACCCTGTAAACCGATCCTGAACCCTTCCCGACATTTCTGGAGCCAAATCTGGGCTCAGCAAAATGAACGCCCTAAAGATGGGATTATCCTTAAACAAATAATAGTTAATGAAATTGGCACTCAAATCGTGTCCTGCAACAATTCTAAACTGTGAAACATTGTATTTACTTTCAATAAAAGGGATCAATTCCATCCCAACAAACTCAAAAAATGAAGCACCTTCATGGGCAGGAAAATAGATTTCCTTGTCATAAAACAGGTCCTTTTCACGACTTTTACTTTGATTGACACCAACTACGACGCATTGTGGCATTTCCCCCCAATAGGCCTGATAATCAATATTGCCCGCAAATGGTTCAAATAAATAATCCCCATCCAAAACAATAACCAAAGGATATTGAAACTTATCTTCGGGATCATAATTTCTCGGCAACTGAATCTTTAGGTCTCTCGTTTCTCCCAATTTCAATGATTCAATAGGCTGATAGATCACCTGTGCATCCATGAAAGTGCTGAAGAGAAACAATAGCAGTAGGGTAATCTTTTGCATGTGGTAGAAAAATTAATATTAGCTATGGCAAGGTAAAAAATTATTCGGTTTTTTCACCTGCCTTATTATATGTTTAAAAAAGCATCACTCTTTAGTTGCTGTCTTTTTTTTACCATTATAGATTGGTAAAAACAAAAACGAAAGACTCCCCAAAATAATAATCATGAGTGTTTGGGAGGACCAAATAATCCATCCAAAAGCGATACTCGGATTTTCTGGAATAGCAAAAAGAGAAAAAGCAGCACCTATGGCCAATGGATAAACAAAAATACCGCCGTTAGTAGCGGCAATGGTAAAACTTCCCGCAATAAATGCGATTAATAACGCACCAATGGAGACCCCTTTTAAATCATCCACCCCCAACGACGTTACATAAAACATCAGGACATACATCACCCAAATAAACAAGGTATGAAAAATGAACGCCCATTTCTGCTCCATCTTAAAGATACTCAAAATACCTTCCAATAAACCACGAACAAAATCTCTTACTTTCAAGGCAATATGAGACTGACTTTTTTTAAGGAACACAAAGATGACAATGCAAAAAACAAGACCGACGGCTCCTAAAAGCATCAGCTTTTTTGGCTGAAAGGCTTTCTCCAAAAGGTCAAAGATAAAATCAAATTGGATTAAAAGCGTTACTGCAACAATGCTCAGCAGTAGGACTAAGTCGGCCATCCGTTCGGCAATTATAGTACCAAATGACTTTTGAAAGGGAACGCCCTCATAATTTGTGAGAACCGCAGCCCGTAACACTTCTCCAGATCTTGGAATGCCAAAAT
>JBARDR010000288.1:0-2738 GCA_049795335.1 Gelidibacter sp.
TTCTTTATTCGTCGTAGTTCTTACTCCATCATTGATACAAACAACAAAAACCAATTGTGCTATATCATCGCTGTTAGACTTCCTTCTCATATAATAGAATCCCCTCCTGGCCTTCATATTCAAATCAGGTTAATTTCTTACTTGTTTTATACTTTTCAGTGGAGGGCTAAGATTCAAAATCAAAACTCGAATAATTATTTTGTTGTGATTAAATCACGTAAATTTCATCACTTTAAAAAAAGTCTCATAAACTATTGTTTACTATATGAAAAAACTATTGCTTTTATTCCTTCTGGGTGCTTCACATTTAGGCAACGCACAAATGAAGGGCGATGATGTTAAAACGTTTACTTTAAAAAACGGAATGAAATTTTTGGTGGTGGAGGATTTTTCCATTCCGAACGCTAATATGTATTTGTTTTACAAAGTGGGCAGCCGTAATGAATACCAAGGAATTACAGGTTTGTCCCATTTTTTTGAACATATGATGTTTAATGGGGCCAAAAAATATGGTCCTAAAATGTTCGATCAAACGATGGAGTTCAATGGTGGTTCCAATAATGCCTATACTACTTCAGACGTAACAGTTTATACCGACTGGTTCCCTGCTTCGGCTGCAGAGGTCATGTTCGATTTGGAAAGTGACCGTATCGCCAATTTGAGCATAGATCCTTCCATGGTAGAAAGTGAGCGCGGTGTTGTGTTAAGCGAGCGCAGAACCGGTTTGGAAAATTCCCCTTGGAGGCAGTTGTTTCAAACAGTTCAGGCCACGGCTTTTCAGGAACATCCGTACCACTGGCCAGTGATTGGTTATGAGGATGACATGAAAAATTGGACCCAAGCTGATTTGGAACGTTATTTCAAGATGTATTATGCACCAAACAATGCCGTTGTGATCGTTTCGGGAGCGCTTAAATTTGACAAGGTGAAAGCCTTGGCCGAAAAATATTTGGAGCCTATCCCTTCACAGCCAGAACCGCCAAGAGTGCATATCGTTGAACCGAAACAAACAGGAGAGCGCCGCATTACGGAGCAGAGAGATGTCGCCACGCCTTATCTTCTGATTTCATACCATACGCCAGAAACCAAAAATGAAGATTACTATGCACTCAATATGTTGAGTTCTATTTTGGGCAGTGGACAATCGTCTCGATTATATTCGGAATTGGTGGATAAACAACAATTGGCCACACAAATTTTTACATCCTTTGGAACTTCTTTTGATCCAAGTTTGTTTTCCATTGGAGCCATTGCCAATAGAAATGTAAATGAGTCTGATTTGGAAGACGCGATTTATATTGAAATCGATAAAATAATAACAGACGGCATCAGTCCGACTGAACTTCAGAAAGTTAAGAATCAGAAATTAATGGAGTTTTACAGCCAGACGGAAACGATCAATGGAAAATCCAATACGCTTGGTACGTACGAAGTCTTTTTCGGGGATTATGAAAAAATGTTCAGTGCTCCTGAAAACTATAATAAAGTTACAGTAAAGGATATTCAAGATGTTGCCAAAAAATATTTTTCAAAAAGCAACAGGACTGTGGGAGTTTTAAA
This sequence comes from Gelidibacter sp., assembly GCA_049795335.1. GTDB lineage: Bacteria > Bacteroidota > Bacteroidia > Flavobacteriales > Flavobacteriaceae > Gelidibacter. Next base: position 1,561 of record JBARDR010000288.1, read on the forward strand.
ATCAAATGTTGAAAATTAAGGTAGAAATCTGATGAAAAAAGTAATTCTAATTATAATAGTACTGCTGGCAACTCCGGCAATTATAGTGGCACAAGCATTTCAATTGCCTAATTACACGAGCTTTACATTGCCTAATGGTCTTGTCGTTAATTTAATGGAACAGCATGAAGTTCCTGTTATTGCACTTAATGTGATCCTTCCTGCGGGATCTATATACGATGGCGAAAAGGCTGGTTTAGCCTCTCTTACTGCCGATGCGCTGAAATTGGGCACAAAGAATTATACCAAAACGCAATTGGATGAAGCGCTGGATTTTGTTGGTGCCAACCTCAATACTACGGCCCTCAAGGAATATGCGTCCCTAAACGCGAAATTTGCAGCAAAGGACACAAAAGAAATATTGAACATTGTTAAAGAGATCTTACTTTATCCGACGTTTGATGCCTCAGAATTTGAAAAAGAAAAAAATCGCGCGCTTGTTGGTTTAGAACGACAAAAAGAAAGCCCTCGAAGTATCATTCCATCCTATTTTGACCAATTGATCTATGGCAATCACGTTTATGCCAATATTCCTCAAGGGACTGTAGCATCAGTTGGCGCCTTAAAAGCTTCAGATTTAAAGGAGTTTTACACGGCTAATTATGCTCCAAATGGTTCAGTGATAAGTATTGTGGGCGATTTTTCCAGTAAGGAAATGAAAACAATGATAACCAAATTGTTTTCCGAATGGAAAAAATCGGCAGGCCCAAAAGTCAACTTGGCCTCAAAACCACTTCCTGTTCTTTCGGAATCAAGAGTATTATTGGTGAACAAGGACGATGCGAAGGAAACAACCTTTTATATTGGATCGCCAGGCATTAACCGAAACAATCCAGAGTTTGTGGATATCTCCATTATCAACACCCTATTTGGAGGCCGATTTACCTCCATGTTAAACGATGAGTTAAGAGTTAATTCTGGGTTAACCTATGGCGCCAATAGCAGATTTGATGCCTTGAAACACGGCGGTACCTTTGCGATTTCAACATTTACAGCAAACGAAACCACCGGACCAGCGATTGACAAGGCGTTGGAGGTTTTAAATACACTGCATAGCAAAGGTTTGGATGAACACTCGTTAGCTTCAGCCAAGAATTATGTAAAAGGACAATTTCCACCTAAATATGAAACTGCAACAC
>JBARDR010000289.1:0-2412 GCA_049795335.1 Gelidibacter sp.
GGATCTCCATCAATTCAGGACAGCACAATTTTATATCCCAGAAAAAATCAATTGGCTGATGGCCGTTCATAAGGACGTCAACTGGTTGAAGTTTGAAGCGTTTAACTCTGAAGTTACAACTTGGCTCAATAATGAAATGGCACCCTTATGCTGGCTTAAGGACAATGATGTGCTGCGCAAATTCTTTGTGGTGTGGTGGTAATGTATGTGTAGTAATAAGTATTGGAATTAAGTATAAAGAAATTGAAAATTCTCTCGCAGAGCCGCGAAGGCGCTAAGTTGTGGGTTGTTAATCTTTAGCTTTATAAAATCAATTATTTTCTGTGAGACTCAGCGAAATCTCTGCAAATCTCTTTGTAATAGCACATCGCAATCCGTGTAAATTCGTGAAATGCGTGTCAACAAATCAATAAGTAACTGTTTAAATGGGCCTATCCCGTCTCAAGGTGTAGCAGGTTCATGTTGTTAGATGTTCAATGCGTTTGAGAGGTCTTTCATCATATTCCTTACGTTATGTCCTCAAAAAAGTTTTACTTTGCAAACTCAAATTTTAAAAAAATAAACCTCAAATTTTGAAAGTCTGTATTGCCGAAAAACCCAGTGTAGCACGCGAGATTGCTATTATTTTAGGAGCTAATAGTAAACATGATGGTTACTATGAAGGCAATGGCTATGCAGTGACCTACACTTTTGGGCATCTGTGCACCCTAATGGAGCCCAACGATTATAAACCACATTGGAAAAGTTGGGATTTGAATAATCTGCCCATGCTTCCGGAAAAATTCCAAACGAAAGTGGTAGACAATGCTGGCATTCAAAAGCAGTTTAATATCGTTAAAAGATTATTCGATAAAGCTGATGTCGTCATCAATTGCGGGGATGCTGGTCAAGAAGGAGAACTGATTCAGCGCTGGGTTTTATCCCAGGCCAATTATAAAGGAAAAGTCCAGCGTTTATGGATTTCTTCCTTGACCGCAGAAGCGATAAAAGAAGGTTTTGATAATTTAAAACCGTCAGAACAATATGATAATCTCTTTTATGCAGGCTTTTCGCGCGCTATTGGAGACTGGCTTTTAGGGATGAATGCCACACGTTTATACACTCTAAAACATGGTGGTTATAAACAGGTATTGTCGGTAGGGCGCGTACAAACGCCAACTTTGGCCATGGTGGTCAACCGATTTAAGGAGATTGAAAATTTCATGCCCCAACACTATTGGGAATTGCAAACATTGTATCGAGACACTTTGTTCAGTTATGAAGAAGGCCGTTTTATAAAGATGGAAGATGGCGAGGTCTTGGCCAATAAAGTTAAGGAACATGAATTTGAGATCGTATCCATTACCAAGAAAAAAGGAAAAGATTACGCTCCAAAGTTGTTTGATTTAACCGGACTTCAGGTGTATTGCAATACAAAATTTGGATTTTCAGCAGATGAAACCCTCAAGATCGTTCAGAAATTATATGAACAGAAAGTAGTCACATATCCTAGAGTGGATACGACATTTCTACCCAATGACATTTACCCGAAAGTATTTGGGATATTACAAAATCTGTCAAAATATGCGCCTTTAACCGCGCCACTTTTAGGCAAAAAGATAAAAAAATCGCCTAAGGTCTTTAATGACAAAAAAGTCACTGACCATCACGCTATTATTCCTACAGGTGTTGAAAGCAGTTTGCAATACAATCAGCAGCAGGTATATGACATCATCACCAGACGTTTTATAGCTGTGTTTTATGATGATTCTACGGTATCCAATACCACAGTAATTGGAAAAGCTGCGGATGTAAACTTTAAAGCGACCGGAAAAGAGGTTCTGAGCAAAGGCTGGCGTGTAGTATTTGAAACTTCCACGGGGAACAGTGGTGCCAAAGAAAATTTACTGCCATCGTTTGTTAAAGGTGAAAAAGGACCTCATGAACCTTCATTTTTAGAAAAGCAGACCAAACCGCCCAATCAATTTACAGAAGCTTCCCTCCTACGTGCGATGGAAACTGCCGGCAAACAGGTAGATGATGATGAGATGCGTGAACTGATGAAAGAAAATGGGATTGGCCGACCTTCAACACGCGCCAATATTATCGAGACTTTATTTAAACGAAAATATATTGAGCGCAATAAAAAGCAGGTATTGCCAACCCAAATAGGCATTCAACTGATTGATACCATCCAAAATGAATTGTTGAAATCGGCCGAATTGACCGGAATGTGGGAGAAACAATTGAAAGACATCGAAAAAGGGACTTATAGCGCCGCCCAATTCATTGCCAACATGAAAAGGATGGTCGATGCTTTAGTTTATGAAGTACGCAGTGAAACCCAGCGCGCCAATATTTCCCATGAAAAAACCGAAGAAAAGACCATCGCAAAAAGAGAAATCAAGAAAAAGGAAGGAATAACTTCAGAAA
>JBARDR010000290.1:0-2014 GCA_049795335.1 Gelidibacter sp.
CCTCAGATGATAGATATTACCAAAGAAAAGTCATCTTTAGTTAGGATGATAAAGAATGGAGAAGGAACCAAATTATTTCAAATTAATGATGAATTTTTAAAGGATTCCAAGGAAATTAAGTCTAAAGACGAATTAAAACAAGAAATGAATGAAGTTCTAAGGTTTAATCCTTTTATCTGTGAATCTTTTTATGCTGATGAAGTTGTTTTAATTGAAGGTCCTACTGAAGAAATCATTTTGAGAGGATATTTTAACGAAGCTCAAACTGATAAAGATGTATTTGTTGTTAATTGTGGAACAGTTAATAATATTCCTTTTTTTCAAAAAATATTTTCTCGTTTTAATATTAAATACCACATTATCTGTGATTCTGATAAAGCAGAAATGAAAGAATTGGATGAATATGGATTAATACCTTTTAATTCAGGTATTCAAAAATCTATATACGAACAATTTAAGACTGATTGTCAAAATGGAGATTATAAATCTGGATTGCTTCAAGTAAATACACCCACATTTGAGCCATCTCATCAAGATGAATCTATTAATGAGAAATTAAGATATAGTAATGCTTATTTGGCATCAGATGGTAAACCATATAATGCAAATCTTTATTGGAAAGAAGTACTCCAACCTAATTTATCTTCTGAAGATATTAGTCAAGTTCCAATTATAAATTTTTTGCAAAATATTGTAAAGCATTAATAAGAAAATGCCACATCATCAAAACTTGTAGTTGTCACATTAGGCGATTTTGGAGGTGGAAGAAATAAAAAATAAAAACTATGATACAATTTTCTGAAACTCATTCTTCATTTAATATTTCCTGGTGTCACAAAATTGATCCCGTATTTCGAATAATAGCTAAAAAAGAACATCTTGACGACTTTTTCGAAAACGGTAATATATTTATTTCCAGCTTTGAAAATTTCAAAAGTTATAAAGATGAAATGCAAGGTGATATTAGTGAAGGTCAGAGTTTAATAGGTGGTTTCGATGAGGAAGGTAATGGTAATCATATTTTTTATGAAGGTGGAATGCAGGCTTTTATTTTGTGTACTACCAAAGTTTTAACAAATCAAGTTATTAATGATTTTAAAGGAGTCGGTGCTATAAAAATTGTGAATTCGGTTTTGTTTGCTAAAGAAATTGCCAGAAAATTACCTTTTGTAGATTCAGGAATTGAAGGAAGTTGCATCTATATTGACTCAAAGGTACAGCATCTTGCAGATGAAAAAAATGAACTGTTTCAGAAAGTAAACTTCTCTGATCTGCTTATGATGAACCAGACCGTTGCTGCTCTCACAAATGGTGTGGAAATTTTCATGAAATACAAAAAATATGAACATCAGCAAGAGCATCGGCTTGCCTGGTTTTCACAACGGAAGATAAAAAGAGGAATTGTTGTTAATTGTCCCGAAGCAATTGAGTATTGTGAAAAGATTATATTTTAATTATTATAAAAAGACTCAATCGATTCCAAAACTTGTTATTGTTGCGTTTGGCGACTTTGTTGGGGTAAAATAAGACTAAAGAATTAAATATAGAAAACTTGGATTATGATTAGAATATTACATCTTACGGATTTTCACTTAAATACAAAAACACTTAAAGATTGGAATGATTTTTATAAAGAAGCTTTTTTTACTAAACTAAATGAACTACAAAAAGAAAGAAATATTGATCTTGTAGTCTTTACAGGGGATTTAATAGATAAAGCAGGAAAGGATTTTGGATCTGCTACTAATGGATTTTATAAATTTAAAACAGAAATAATAGAAACTATACTAAGAGAATTGAATTTAGATATTTCTAGGTTTATTATCTGTCCAGGAAATCATGATATTAACCGATTTGCTGATAAGAAAATGGATGAGATTGGAATTAAGGGAGGTTTATTAAGTATTGAAGATATTAATGAGTTTACTGATTCTAATGAATCTGATTATGATAAAATCCAAAGAATTAAAGAGTATAAAGATTTTGAATTTGAATTATATGGATCTATCGTTAA
>JBARDR010000291.1:0-5303 GCA_049795335.1 Gelidibacter sp.
GCCTTGAGCCGATGCCTGCCAATGAGATGCTGTAAATGATTCGTGAAAAATCGGAGATGTTAGAAATTGATCGTAAGTTCTTATCGCGATCCTTAAACGAAGGTTTTTCAGGCGGTGAAAAGAAACGTAACGAGATTTTCCAAATGGCCATGTTAGAGCCTAAATTGGCTATTCTTGATGAAACCGACTCTGGTTTGGATATTGATGCACTGCGTATTGTAGCCAACGGTGTCAACAAATTGAAAAGTGAGGATAATGCTGTGATTTTGATTACGCACTACCAACGTTTGTTGGATTATATTGTACCTGATTTTGTTCACGTATTGCATGAAGGCCGTATTGTAAAATCTGGTGGTAAGGAATTGGCCCACGAGCTTGAAGAAAAAGGCTATGACTGGATCAAGGAAGAATTGAACGCATAATTTAAGTGTGCAGTTCACAGTATGCAGTCTTCAATGACTGTCAACTGAGACTGCCAACTGAAGACTGAAAAAATGGAACTAAAAGAAAAACTCATAGCCTCATTTATGGCATTCGAAAATCTGGTGGATGTCGATTCGCCTATTCATGATGTCCGTAGTGAAGCAATAAAGCAATTTGAAGCCCAAGGATTTCCATCCAAACGTGATGAAGCTTGGAAATTCACCTCGTTAAATAGTATTTTAAAACATGATTACAGCGTTTTTCCAAAACGTGACCATCATATTGACTATAAAGACATCAAAAAATATTTCATTGATGATATTGACACCTATAAAATTGTCTTTATAGATGGGCAATATTCGTCACATTTCTCTGAAACTACCCATGATGGTGTTGATGTGTGCTTGATGTCATCAGCTTTATCAAAACCCAAATACAGACCCATTATTGAAAATTATTTCAATAAAGTGGCCACTAAAGATAGTTTATCGGCATTAAATACCGCCTTCTCTCAAGAAGGAGCGTACATCCATATTCCGAAAAATAAATCGGTTGCAAAACCTATTCAGATTATACACTTTTCAACAGGCAACGAATCCGCTGTGATGTTGCAGCCTCGTAATTTGATTGTTGTGGATGAAAATTCCCATGTTCAAATTATTGAGCGTCATCAAAGTTTGACCGATAATCCGGTCTTGACCAATAGCGTTACTGAGATTTTTGTGGACAAACGAGGTATCTTGGACTATTACAAGATCCAAAATGATAATGAAAACGCCTCCTTGATCGATAGCACGTTTATCAATCAAAAACAAGAAAGCTGTGCTTCGGTGCATACGTTTTCTTTTGGTGGGAAATTGACACGCAACAATTTGAAGTTTTATCAAAATGGAGAGCGTATCGATTCTACTTTAAAAGGTGTGACCATCATTGGCAATAAACAGCATGTAGACCATAATACTTTAGTGCATCATATCGAGCCAAACTGCGAAAGCCATCAAGATTACCAAGGTATTTTTGGGGACAGTAGTACCGGTGTTTTCAACGGAAAGGTTTTGGTTAATAAAGAAGCTCAAAAAACCAACGCATTTCAGGCCAATAACAATATTTTGTTAAGCGATAAGGCAACCATCAACACCAAGCCTCAATTGGAGATTTTTGCTGATGACGTGAAATGTTCACATGGTTGTACGATCGGACAATTGGATGAAAGTGCTATATTTTATATGCAATCCAGAGGTATTCCGGAGAAAGAAGCAAAGGCTTTATTGATGTATGCTTTTGGAAATAGCGTATTAAGCTCCGTTAAAATTCCAGAAATTAAACAACGTATCACGAATATTATCGCTAAGAAATTGGGGATTAGTATTGGGTTTGATTTGTAAATAAATGGAGCGCTGATGACGGCGATATGGCAGATTTTCGCTGATTTTAATCTCAATAACACATTCATAATTCAGCCGAATTTTGATCTGTAGTTATATAATAACTGTGTCATCAGTGTTCTATCTTAAATTTTAGATTCCCTTCATAATATTTTTTGAATCAATGCTCATAACTATGTTTAGAGTTGAAGACATAAGAAAAGATTTCCCAATCCTTCAAAGAAAAGTCAATGGAAAGCCATTGATCTATTTTGATAATGCTGCCACGTCACAAACCCCACAACTGGTTATTGATGCCATTGTGGATTATTATTCCAATTATAACGCGAATATCCATCGTGGTGTGCATAGCTTAAGTCAGGAGGCTACAGATAAATACGAACAAGCCCGATTAAAAATCCAAAAGCACTTCAATGCTAAATCGCCTCATGAAATCATTATGACTTCTGGTACAACGCATAGCATTAATTTAGTGGCAAGTGGTTTTACGTCTCTTTTGCATAAAGGCGATGAAATCGTTGTATCGGCTTTAGAGCATCATAGTAATATTGTGCCTTGGCAAATGTTGTGTGAACGAACAGGTGCCATTTTAAAAGTCATTCCTATGAATGATAAAGGCGAATTGGTCATGTCTGTTTATGACGATTTGCTTTCTGATAAAACGAAACTCGTTTTTGTCAATCATATTTCAAACGCCTTAGGCACTATTAATCCTATTGAAGAGATCATTCAAAAAGCACATGCCGTAAGTGCTGCAGTTTTAGTGGATGGGGCGCAAGCGTGTCCGCACCTTAAACCTGATGTGCAAGCGTTGGATGTTGACTTTTATGTGGCGTCTGCTCATAAAATGTGCGGCCCAACAGGTGTTGGCATGCTCTATGGGAAGGAAGAATGGCTTAACAAATTGCCGCCTTATCAAGGTGGTGGCGAGATGATTGCGGAAGTGTCTTTTGAGAAAACGACCTATGCAGGTTTGCCTCATAAATTTGAAGCAGGAACGCCAAATATTTGCGGTGGTATTGCTTTTGGAGCGGCCATTGATTATATGAACGCCGTTGGTTTTGAACAGATCGCTGCTTATGAACACGAGCTTTTAGAATATGCCACAAAACAACTTTTGGAAATAAAAGGCTTAAGAATATATGGGACCTCAAAACGTAAAACTTCGGTAGTTTCTTTCAATTTGAAAGGCATTCATCCGTATGACGTGGGGACGCTTTTGGACAAAATGGGGATTGCAGTACGTACCGGACATCATTGTGCACAACCTATCATGGATTACTTTAAAATCCCAGGGACCGTAAGAGCATCCTTTGCTTTTTACAATACCAAAGAGGAAATTGATGCTTTGGTTGAAGGGGTCAAAAAGGCCAAAATGATGTTGTCTTAAGGTTTATGTTTTCAAGAAAATTATTTATGACTTCCAAGTTTTTAGTGGCCTTTGCAATCGTATTGTTCTCTTTTTCATGTTCCAATAGTTCCAGGAAAATCATCTATATCGCAGACGCTGAAGTAGATTGTGAAGGTGTGACTCCTCAAAAATGTCTTCAAATTAAAGAAGAGGGTACAACTGAATGGACTTATTTTTATGATCACATTGAAGGCTTTGATTATGAAAAAGGCTTCTTTTATAAGCTTAAAGTAGCAGTCACAAAAATTGATAACCCTCCAGCCGACGGATCTTCATTGCACTATAAATTGATTGAGGTTTTGGCTAAATCCAAAGTGCCTTTAATCCTAGATCAAGGCTCTTGGATGGTCACGCGCTTAAAAGACCGGGACCGTTTTGGTCGCAATCCAATCATTAAAATCGACCTGTCACAGAGTGAAATTAATGGTAATACCAGTTGTAATCGATTTTCTGCGAAAATTGCCATTAAAAATAACAAGATGGTAATATCTCATCTGTCATCTACTGAAATGTTATGTAAAGACATTGACGTTGAAGTTGCTTTTCTTGAGGCTTTGAAAAGTGTTTATACGTACGCATTAAACGAAGAAAAACTTCAGCTGTTAGATGAAAATAAGAATGTACTTATTGAATGTGATTACTTAAAACACGAATAGCTTTTAGGAATTAAGAGCTTGATATCCATCTTCAAAATGTCAATTTTGATGAGATATATTGTAACTTTGTATAAAATTTTAGAATGACTATAAAAGCGATACAGGAAGAGCTCATTGATGAATTTTCAATGTTTGAAGATTGGGAAGAGCGCTATCAATACATGATCGATTTGGGTAAATCATTACCTCTAATTGACGAGCAATTTAAAACGCCAGAGAACATTATTAAAGGCTGCCAAAGTAGAGTTTGGGTGCATGCTGAGATGGAGAATGGTAAAGTGGTTTTTACTGCAGATAGTGATGCCATTATCACCAAAGGAATCATTGCTATTTTAATCCGGGTGTTTTCAAATCAAAGTCCATCAGATATTATTGAAGCCAATACTGACTTTATTGATGACATCGGACTTAAAGAACACTTGTCGCCAACCCGTGCCAACGGATTGGTAAGTATGATTAAACAATTAAAAATGTATGCCATTGCATACCAGACACAGTTAAATTAAGTTGATGAGTTTAAAAGCTGAGAGGTTTATCGTTGAACGTCTCTAAACTTCTAAACTCCTAAACTCTTAAACTTTTAAAAAATGAGTGAGCCAATAGATACTGTCGCTTTAGGCGAAAAAATTGTAAGAGTTATAAAAACCATTTATGATCCAGAGATTCCAGTGGACATTTATGAGCTTGGATTGATTTATGACGTGTTCGTGAACGAAGATTACGATGTTAAAATCCTAATGACGTTAACCACACCAAACTGTCCTGTGGCCGAAAGTCTGCCACTTGAAGTGGAAGAAAAAATCAGATCCATAGATGAGGTAAAATCTGCCGAAGTTGAAATGACTTTTGACCCACCTTGGTCACAAGATTTGATGAGTGAAGAAGCTAAGTTGGAATTGGGAATGCTTTAGTCAGCCCTAATTCCCAGTTGATAGTCCACGTTTTTATGTAGAATTTTGATGACGACCGATTTTATCTTCGAGCCCGTCATCATTTTTTTGTTTTTAATTTTAACTAATGCTTAGGATTTCAAATTTTGAGCAGAAAATCAGAACCTTAAAAAATGGCAAGACCAACTCCAAAATCATTAAAAGACAACGATAAGACGAGTTTAATAAAGTCTTTCAGTGCTTTAATTTTTATTCCGCGTTTCTTTAAGGAAATCTGGGGAACAAACAAAAAATTATTCCTTTTATCTGCGTTTTGCCGCCTTATTGGCGCCGTTTTACCTGTCGCTATTTTGTGGGTTGGAAAACTTATTATTGATGAGATCATTCTTCAAACCAAAGTAGAGGTCTCAGACTTTACACAACTTTGGACTTACGTCGCGATTGAATTTGGCTTAATTGTGATTTCTGATTTGATGAGCCGCGCCATTTCTTTGACCGACAGTCTTTTGGGAGATGCGTATTCCATACAGTCCTCGGT
>JBARDR010000292.1:0-1642 GCA_049795335.1 Gelidibacter sp.
GGATTGAACCAACCGAACTATACAATAAAAAAAGCCCTGAAAAAGGGCTTAAATGAGTTTGGTTTTTATGAACTTATGGAGTTTTTCAACGCTTATTATTCTAACCGGTTGGTCTGAAACTGTAAAATCATAAACTTATAATTTTTCACAAGCTTTTAATTTATTAGTATAACTGTCAGAAAGTTTTATAATAGTATCTAAGTAATACAGTCTGATGTCTTGAAAGGTCTTAGCCGATAGCACTGAAACACTTTCAGAAGCATACAAGATAGTATCCTTACAATCACAGGACTCTAGCACATCGTTATAGGCGCTTATATGGTTAGCAATCGCTTTTTCATTTAAATTAATAAACTGCTCTTTCCTTAACAGGGATTCCTTTTTTTCCTGTTCAGCTAATTGAAGTTTAATGTCATTCGCTTTCTTTTCTAATGCAGCTTGCTGAGCCTTTAAATCGGCCTGCTGTTGTTGTAATCTGTTTAGAGCATTTTCTCCAGTAGCGCTACTTGCGGTTATCGATCCTCCATTGTTACAAAGGTCATATTCGGAATATACCTTGAGGATTAAATCTTCAGTCTTATTTAAATAGGTTCTCCCAGAAAATAAATCTTTAGCCGATAGTGCGGTCTCTAAAAAGATATTTATACTATTTGCCAAATCCAGCGCATTACGACATTTCTCGGCCCTCAATAATTTCTGAACAACCTCTATTGCTTCTTTACTAAATGTAGCGTGATATATTAAACTTTCTAAATTATATGATTTTATACCAGATTTTACATTTAGATTCACTTCACCAAGATTATAAAGGACATCCTTATCCTTGGACTGTTGACTGTAAGTCGTATTAAAAATGAGAGTAAGTAGAAAAAATAATAGGTAAGCTTGTTTCATAATATAGGATATTTAAAGTTTAGGTCGAAAAGCGAAAATATAGAAAAGTAACAGTTAATCAGGTCAAAAGTGCATTTAATCGATGAGCGGCATTTAACGAATGGCTCCCATAATTAAGAGTTTTAGGTCTAATCTTATACATTCACTTTGTTTGTCAACTACTTACGTGGCTATTAAAGGTGAGACTCATGACTTATATACTTTGTGCCTGATCCACAACTCATCAAGAAAAGCTGTTGGCCCGATATTCACTGAGTGAACGTGCTCGGATGGGCCCAGGCAAACAAGGTCATGCACCTGCCCCGCTATAGCCTTTAAGCTATCCGGAATATTGATAAAACACCTCACTAAAAAACCAAAAAGCCCTTAAAAAGGGCTTAAATGAGTGTTACCAGCAGTTTTATATTCTATATTCAATTCCAAAATTTAAAACAAAAGATTTAATTTCACTATCTCTTTTGATTAAGCCAGAGTAAGCTCGTAAGTTTAAGGATATATCTTTGGTAATATCATATCCTGTCCCTAAACAAACACCGAAATCAAAATTATCGCTGCCTCGTTTTACAAAACTGTTATCATTGCCATCTAAAAGAAACTGAGAAGTCGTGATTTTTCTATCAACAATAAATCCAAATTGAGGGCCACTTTCTAAATAGAATTCTTTGGAAACATATAATTTCACAGGCAAAGGAATAGAAATCGTTAGCTCATAAACTTCGTATTCAAAGTCAAATGTACTTGTGTCCGG
>JBARDR010000293.1:0-1889 GCA_049795335.1 Gelidibacter sp.
TTTAGAGGGGAGGCCTTGGCAAGTATCGCCGCTATTGCACATGTCGAACTGAAATCAAAACAAGATACGGACGAACTTGGAACATTGATTGCCATTGAAGGCAGTGAAATTAAAACCCAAGAAGTTACGGTGACGCCAACTGGGACTTCGATTGCTGTAAAGCATCTGTTTTTTAATATTCCCGCGCGTCGTAACTTTTTAAAATCGAATACTGTGGAATTTCGCCATATTGTTGATGAATTCCATCGTGTGGCTCTGGCGCATCCAAAAATCGCCTTTGCAATGTACCATAATGGAAGCGAAGTTTTCAATCTTCAGGAGAGTAACTATCGCCAGCGTGTGGTTCATATTTTTGGAACAAAAACCAATGAAAAGCTGGTTCCCGTTGAGGAAGCCACGGAGGTACTGACCATTTCAGGATTTGTGGGCAAACCAGAATTTGCTAAAAAAACCAAAACCGAACAGTTCTTTTTTGTCAACAATCGCTTTATTAAAAGCCCATATCTTAATCATGCGATCAACGCCGCTTTTGAAGGCTTGATCAAAGACGGCAATCATCCCGTATATTTTTTAAATTTAACGGTGGATCCAAAATCGATCGATATCAATATTCATCCCACAAAAACCGAAATAAAGTTTGATGATGAGCATACACTTTATGCTATATTAAGATCGTCGGTGAAGCATAGTTTGGGGCAATTTAACATTGCGCCAGTATTGGATTTTGAATATGACACCAATCTGGATACGCCTTATGATTATAAGGATAAAGGCGCTTCAACCCCAACGGTGGACGTCGATAGAGATTATAATCCCTTTCGGGAAGAACGCATTTCTGGCCAGCAAATCACTGCAGTTAGAAAACAAACGCCCAACCATTGGGATAGTTTATATGTAGGATTAGAATCCAAAGGCACGCGTGATAAGCAAGATTTTAATCAAGTGGAATTTGAGAGTGAACCCGAAAAAACTTCTTTGTTTGACGGCGGGTTGTATACAGATACCACACAAAGTACCTATCAATTTCAAAATAAATACATCATCAGCACCATAAAATCGGGAATGTTGATGATTGATCAACATAGAGCACACCAACGAATTTTATATGAAGGCTTATTGAAAAGCATGACGGTTAAGGAGGCGGTAAGTCAACAGTTGTTATTTCCTTTACAATTACATTTTACAGGTTCTGAGCTGTCGATTTTGAACCAATTAAAAGAAGATTTAGAAGCTACAGGCTTTGTTTTTTCAACCATTGACGACGAACTTGTTGAAATTATAGGACTTCCTATAAATGTTCCGGACAGCGAAGTACCCATTATTTTGGAACAACTTATAAGCGATGTGGAGCAGGAAGTACCTGATAGCCATTTTAGTGCTACTGATTTGTTGGCAAAATCCATGGCAAAAACTTTGGCCATCAAAACAGGACAGTCCTTATCAAATTTAGAGCAGGAACATTTAGTGAACACTCTGTTCGCCTGCAAGGAACCATCGGTTTCGCCAACTAATAGAGCCACATTTATTACCATGTCGATTGATGAAGTTGATAGAAAATTTATGTAATTTTATTTAAAGTTAAGATTAATAAGAATGAGAGGAATTACAGATACCGTTAAGCATTTGCTCATTATAAATGTATTGTTTTTTATTGCAAAAATGACCATGCACAATGGTGTATTAGATGAATTATTTGCATTGCATTTTCCTAAAAACGATGCATTCGGGTTCTGGCAAATCCTCACGCACATGTTTATGCATGGCGATTTCATGCATATTTTATTTAATATGTTCGCTTTGTGGATGTTTGGTACGGCAGTGGAGCAAGTGTTTGGCGCTAAAAAGTTCATTTTCTATTATATTTCATCAGGTTTAGGTGCCGCTTTAAT
>JBARDR010000294.1:0-15534 GCA_049795335.1 Gelidibacter sp.
TTTGTACAGAATATAATTGAAGGCTTCCAAAGCAGGAATAAACCGCTGATCAAAGTAGCGCGCTTGACCAAGTAGCAAATAGGCTTCATCAATTTGAGGATTATACTCCCTTCCTTTGATGTTCATGCCATGTTTTTGAACCGCCTTGATTGCTTTTTCTTCCGCGCGTTCAAAATCAGAGTTTTTAGATTGTCCAGGAAGGGTAAAATCATCCAAGGTCTCCATGCGTTCTATAGGAAGCAATTCCCAATAGTTATCTGTAAATGCATCATCCACAGTTGCTCTTCCATTTTCTAAAGCAATGTTTCCATTATAGAGAATGTTGTATTCTGTGCCCAAAGCGTGAAAGTTTCTATTAATGAACGTGTCCTTTTTGCGCGAGCAACTCGAGACTATAAGTGCCGCTAAAAAAACGAACATTATGGATTTAGAAAAGCTACGCAACAGGAGTTGTATTTGGTTCATATGATAACTAAGAATAGCTACAAAAAGTATGTAATGGCGTAAAAATAAGCATCTTTTTGAATTATTCGGGGAAAACGGAGGGAGTTTTCGACGTCTATTTCACGGATGTTCCACGGATATTTATCGCAGAGACTTAGGGGCGCAAAGTACATAAGACCTATCAGGTTTTAAAAACCTGATAGGTTTGCAGAATCAATTATGGGATTCCTCCTTCGTCGGAATGACAAAATTAAAGGAGTATGTTGAAAAAATATTAGTATTTAAAGCACCTCGGAACCTGCAAAATGCGCCTCCAATTCTTTCAATGTGGCAGCGCTTGTAGCCAAATCCTTGATCACGATTCCTTTCTCCAAAACAACGATGCGCTCACACACTTCCGTGACGTGTATTAAGTCATGACTCGAGACCAATACCGTGACGCCTTGTTTTTCTGCGAGATCTTTGATGATTTGTTTTAAACGGATTTGAGTAGTAGGATCTAAATTGGCAAAAGGTTCATCTAAAATGATGACTTCCGGATTTCCGATAAGTGCTGCGACAATGCCGACTTTCTTCTGGTTACCTTTACTCAAATCACGTAGATATTTCTTTTGATTTAATATTTCGCCATGGAAAAAATCTTCAAATTGTGCTAATAAGACATTTACAGCCGCTTTATTTTGACCACGCAATTCGCCAATAAAATAGAAATACTCCTCTGGCGTTAAGTAGCCAATTAAAAAGGTTTCATCAATGTAGGCCGAAGTATACGGTTTCCAGTCTTCACTTTCATTGACTTTAATGTCTTTACTTTTGATATATCCAGTAGTAGGCTGGATTAAATCCAATAACAAACTGAAAAAAGTGGTTTTACCCGCGCCATTATTGCCCACCAGCCCAAAACTTTGACCTTTTGGAATTTCCAAGTTTTCAATGTTCAATACGGGATCTGCGTTATATTTTTTTGATAGATTGGATACTGTTATCATAATTAATTGTTTTGTTTGTAAGCCGCTAATGTTTTATATTTTTCTGATTTATAGACCTTTTCAATAATATTAAAGACTTTGTTTTTGAATAAAAATCCAGCCAATCCGGAAATGGCCACGAGCACAAAACCAAAGCCTTCTCCAAGTGTATAATGCCCAATCGCATAAATGCCCATGGGTAACAACAATTTAGGAATGGTCAATAACATGGTTTTTACATTAAAGGCCTGTTTATCTCCAAAAGCTTTTTTGCTGGTCGTCAAATCGATGGGTGTTTTGATATAGGCACCTCCCCAAAGTATGACGTGACTGTTCACACCAATATTATAAATAGCACCCACCACAACCGCAGCATAAGCTTGCCATCCCCAATACAGATAAAAAGCGGCAAGGATTGTAGAAATGATAGTAGCAATAACCATTAAATACCATTTAGACGCAATATAATCCTTGTAACGAATATTTTGGCTCATCATCAACGGATAGTAAGCGCTGTCCCAACTAGGCACGAACTGACCGAAAGTGAATAAAAATCCGCCGGAAACAAAAATCCCTGCAAAGACTTTCCAGAAAGGTCCTTGATAAGCATCGACTGAATTGGTGAAAAACAGTAACCCATAGAATATGAATAAAACACTCATGATTAAGGTCATTTTTGAGCGTTTGTTGCGTCTTAACAGTTTGATGTCATTTTTAAGGAAGGTCGATAGACTTCCAAAACGGTCCAACCAAGTATAATCTTCAGTTTCAGCAATGTCGTGTTTGATGGATAATCCAGCGTCCAAATACAAGTTCTTTTTGAAATAGTCAAAGGCCATTTTATAAAAAACAACCGCCAAAATCACAGGAATTAGCGCCAAATAAAGAAAGCTATAAAAACTATAAAAAATTGGATACGTATATTGTGTGATATCAAAAACATCATAATATTGGAGGCCGATCAACACCACTACAAGACCTATAACACTATAAAAAACAACATCTTTATTATTGATGAAAATATTGATGAAGTTGTTACAAAAAACCCATCCCAAAATCGCGAGATACCAGGCAATCACTTGTAAAACTGGAAAGCCTTCAATGACAAGTACGATTGAAAACGGAATAAAGAAAAAAGCATGCAGCACATTGAAAAACGAAATCATGGTTTTGCCCATCGCAAAATTGACAATGTTTTTTCTTTTAATCGGCAAATACATCAAGGGCTTGATGTTCATCACTGGCATTTTCTGAAGAAAATATCGAAATGCCAAATCAAAAATCATATAGTAAATGACTACTTGATTGACCACTTCAAAAGGCTCCTTGTTGACTCCCTCTTCAATCATATAATAAGCACCAAAACCTAATATTGAAAAGGAAGCAATCATCCAAAGGGCGCCCAAAACCATCATGATTTTCAGGAACAAATTGGCCTTAAAAGAAGCTGATCTGATAAAGGATTTCCATTCGAGACTAATGAAATATTTAAACATATCGATTTGGTTGTAGTTTAATCATTAGTAATAATAAGACACTTTTTGTTACAAACAAATTTCAATTGCCCTAATTTCAAAAGTCATTTTACAGTGAATGGCTATGGTCTTATCTTATTATTTTGTTAGAGATGTGGCATTTAATCTAAGCATTCGTTACTTTTGAAAAAAAATTAAAACATGTCAAATTTTCACCCCCTAGTTATAAAGAATATTGAGCGAATAACTTCACAAGCTGTAACCCTTAGCTTTGAAGTACCTCAACATTTAAAAGAAATTTTTCAGTTTAAATCTGGTCAGTACATTACTTTAAAAACTGTAGTCAACGGCACAGAACTACGACGCGATTATTCATTGTGTTCCTCCCCGAAAAGTGGCGAATTGAAAGTTGCCGTAAAAGAAGTACAGGATGGTACATTTTCAGCTTTGGCTAATCATGAACTCAAAGTTGGAGATTCTTTAGAAGTAGCCGCCCCGAGAGGACACTTTATATTTGAACCAAATGATTTCAAAACCAAACATATTGCGGCTTTTGCAGCAGGAAGTGGAATCACACCGATCTTAAGTATTGTTAAATGTGCTCTGGAAGATGAAGTACAAAGCAACGTGGTTTTGGTTTATGGGAATAAAACTACGGATGACACCATGTTTCTACAGGAATTACTCGAGCTACAAAATCAATATAGTGATCGCTTATCCATTCAGTTTGTGTTTAGCCAGGCGCAAGAAGAGGATTCTATTTTTGGACGTATTGAAAAGAGCACCGTCAATCTGATCTTAAAAAATAAACATAAGGATTTGACCATTGATTCCTTTTATTTATGTGGACCAGAAGCCATGATCCATACCGTTAAAGATGTACTTGAAGAACATGAAGTTTCAAAAGAGCGTGTTTTCTTTGAACTATTTAAGGCTGCAAAACCTACGGAAGCTGATTCCGCTTCCATTCCAGATGGGCAGACTAAAGTGACAATCGTTTTGGATGATGAAACCACCACCTTTGACATGTCGCAAAAACAAACGATCCTTGAAGCCGCTTTAGATAAAGATTTGGACGCCCCTTATTCTTGCCAAGGCGGAATTTGCAGTAGCTGTTTGGCGCGTGTCATCGAAGGCGAAGTCAAAATGCGCAAAAACAGTATTTTGACTGATGGAGAAATTGCTGAAGGCTTAATTTTAACCTGCCAAGCACATCCTTTAACTCCAAATGTGACTATAGATTACGATGATATTTAATCGCTATAGATAATCCAAAAAGCTTCTATTAAACAGATAAACTCAAACCCTACTTTCGTAAGTGGGGTTTTTTTAGGACCTGTTCAATCTTTTCGATAACGTCTTTTGGAAGAATGGTTTGCATGCAGTTTTCATACCCTACAGGAAATTTATTACCATAAACAGAGGTCGGAATTTTAGGGTATTTTGTACGATCTGCCAAAAGTGCAAAACTTTCATCTTGATGAAATGGGTAAAACCCCGCATATGGATGTGTCACGCCCCACAACGTGACGACTTTTATGCCCATCATGGCTGCCATATGGGCGTTACCAGAATCCATGGAAAGCATGACCTCCAAATTAGAAATAACGTCCAACTCTTCGTCCAAACTCAGTTTTCCGGCAATACTAATGACATTTTCATTCTCCAGAGAACTCAAATAATCGACATCCGCTTGTCCTCCAAACAATAAAATTGTATGATTTTTTGATAGTTCTTTGATAACTTCCTCCATCAACTCTAAAGGATACATTTTGCTTTTATGGGCCGCAAATGGTGCAATTCCTATCCAGCTTTTAATATTCTTTCCAACAATTTCTGAGGTTTTAAAATTCAGTTCAGAACGTTTAGGAAACTCGGGTTCTGAGTCCTTAATCGGAAAGCCTAATTTTTCGAAAACATCTTTATAACGTTGTTGTGTGGTTTTGAGCTGCTTGAAAATCTTCCCTGTGACCAAAGCTTTTTTCTCAGCTCTTCCTTTATCAATTTGGATGGGTTTAAGATCTAAAAGAAATAATTTTAGGATGGTACTGCGTAAAACATTGTGCAAGTCGGCAACGGCATCAATGCCTAAAGTCCGCAATTCTTTGGAAAGATCCAAAAGCCCAAAAAAACCTTTATGACGTCCTTTTAAATCTGCCGAAAACACGGATACATTTTCTAAATCCCGAAAAAATGGTTTAAAAAACTCTCGAGTTAAGACGGTTAGCTTAACATCAGGATATTGTTTTGTAAATGCCCTTAATACGGGAATGGTCATGGCCACGTCTCCCATAGCGGACAAACGAATGACGAGGATGTGTTTTGATTGTTTTGACATCTTTTATATGAGATTCCTGCCTAAGCAGGATCCGGTTTACTTTTGTCCTCGAAGTACAGGGTTCAACTCGTCGTCGTTGTACATTTTCATTTGCTTATAAACTTTCATGTATTTATCGCCATTTTGAATATCAACTAGCAAATCGTCAATGGCTTTGCTCAAATCTTTACGCTGCTCTAAAAGCACATTAAGCTTCGTGGTACAATTCAGTTTGTGTGAGGAAGAAGCATCAGGACGCTCCACTTCTTCGTTCATATGGTAGATTTTCAACGCTAAAATCGATAATCTGTCAATGGCCCAAGCAGGACTTTCGGAATTGATCGTGGCGTCTGGTTTTGGTTTCACATCACCATAGGCCGTCAAAAAGTAGCTATCAATATATTCCACCATATCTGTTCGATCTTGGTTGGAAGCATCAATTTGACGTTTCAATTTTAAAGCGGCGACAGGATCAATTTTTGGGTCTCTGATAATATCTTCATAATGCCATTGTACAGTATCAATCCAACATTTTCTATATAAAAGATGTTCTATAAGATGCTTATCTTCGTCATAAATATTGGTAAAAGATTGGTCAACCGTATTTTTTATATGGTACGTATTGATGACATCTTGAAAAATTTCATTGGCCTTTGCTGTAAACATAATCTGATGATTTTTAAAATGTAAATATACTTCTAATTAATTAACTTTACCATTCAAAAATAGAGTTTAAGCCTTATGCACATTCACAACTTAACAGAAAAAAATTCCATTTTAAACACGTTCGTCTCCGAATTAAGAGATGTCAATATTCAAAAAGACAGCATGCGCTTCCGCAGAAATATTGAACGTATCGGTGAGATTTTGGGCTATGAAATTAGCAAGGTCTTAAATTATAACGCAGCGCAAATTCAAACGCCTTTAGGTATTTGCGAAATGAATGTTATGGACAATGATATTGTGTTGTGTTCTATCTTAAGAGCTGGAGTTCCTTTGCATAATGGGCTGTTAACCTATTTTGACAATGCCCAAAATGCGTTTATTTCGGCATATCGACAACATCAAAAAAACCCAGATAGTTTTGAGATCATTGTGGAATATTTGGCCTGTCCGAGCTTAGAAAACAAAACACTTATTTTGGCCGATCCGATGTTGGCTACGGGACAATCGTTAGTGGCTACTTTTGAAGCTTTAAAACCTTTTGGAACACCTAAAGATGTGCATTTGGCCTGCGTTATCGGCGCTCAGCCTGGTATTGATTATATCAGCAAACATTTCAGTAAGGACACCCATTTATGGATTGGAACGGTAGATCCAGAATTAGATGAGAAAGGTTATATCATGCCAGGACTTGGCGACGCTGGCGATTTGGCCTTTGGTGAAAAACTACAACATTAAGTTCATCACGGACACCAACATCAAAACGATAATTAAACTTTCCTTAAACCACTTTTCTGGAATAATTTCAAGGTAATTAGACATGATAATGGACAAGGGCGCGAATAAGAAAATAAATTCGCTTCCATCTTTATAGGGTGACACTAAAATAATCAACAAACTAATTAATGACGATATAATGACCAATATAAAAGACGGTTTATAGCTTTTTAATTGATGTTTTATATTTCTCCTAAAATAAAACGAAGCCCAGGCTCCAAAAGACAGTAATATGGTAGTCGCAACAATAATACGTTTTGAATTTAACGGCGTAAAATCAAAACTAACATCAAAAAAGCCCTGTAAATATGGCGCAAAATCCACTCCCATGACTATCATATAAGAGGCTGTAATTATCGCCACACAAACTATTCCGACGATTGGGACAATCCAATTTTTGATGTCTACTATGGAGTGAAGCAATAGTGCCAGAAAAATCAAAATAAAAAATAAAGAGGCCCAGAAAAACAATAATGTTGCCAAACTGATCCAAAGTGCTGCATCTAAAAGCTTTTTCTTGATGTCTTTTCTAGTCCTTAAACTGATGATGCGTCTTAATGCCAACAGGATAAATAGATTGGCAATCAGCAATTTTGAATTCAGTAACGTTTCCGGTAATACAGCCACAAAAAGACCGAACATCAAAATTTTATAACTGTTTTTTTTGGTAAGATTGTTTTTGCTGACAAAAAAATCCAAAACAAAAAGTGAGGCCAAGCACACGCCAAAAAGAAAGGTCTCTCTAAAAAAAAGCTCTACAGAAAAAGCTTCGGTTATGGTCGCCATTTTAGTCACTACAAAAACCACAAGAAGCAAGACACTAACCACAACAAGATGTATGGGTTTTGCTTTGCTAAAAAAAGTTGAAATCATTTAGAGCAGTGTTCTGGGTTTATTGTTGAGGATTAGCTTTCATGAAAACAAAATTCGAATTTAATTTATTGAACATTTCAATTAAAAAAAACGTAGTTTTGTATTTGTAAATATAATATTTATTATCATGACTGAATTTTTTAATGGCATAGGCAATTTGTTCACTAACGTATTACTTTTGCCTTTTGACGCTTTAATGGCTTTAGAACTTAAAAATTGGTGGCTTGCCAATCTTGTTTCATGGATACTTATCATAATAGCCATGGTAGGCTTTGTTTATTGGATGTTAGAGTTGAAAAAACACGACAATAACAAAGAAGAGGACAAGAGTGTCTCGTCCCATTCTTTCTTATAAATCGAAACCAATATCTTTACGGTAATACATCTTATCAAAATGTAGTTTATCTATATTTTGATAAGATTTTTTTATGGCCTCTTGGTAGGTATTTCCAAATGATGTGATCGCCATAACGCGTCCTCCAGAAGTGACGACTTTATTATCTTTCAAGATGGCACCTGCATGAAACGGAATGACATCGGTTAGATTTTCCAATCCAGTTATTTCTTTACCTTTTTCATAGTCTTCAGGATAACCGCCAGATACCAACATGACTGTAGTTGCTGCACGTTCATCAATATCAATCTTGATTTTATCCAATTCCCGATTGGCAATCGCCTGAAAAACTTCAACAAGATCATTCTTAAGTCTTGGGATCACAACTTCTGCTTCCGGGTCTCCCATCCGCACATTATATTCAATAACTTTAGGGTCATCTCCAACTTTAATCAGTCCGATAAAAATAAAGCCTTTATAATCTAAACCATCTTTTTGAAGTCCTGCAATGGTCGGTTTGACCACTTGTTCTTCAATTTTACTTAAAAAGGATTTCGTAGCAAACGGCACAGGCGAAACAGCCCCCATTCCTCCAGTATTTAAACCTGTATCACCTTCTCCAATACGTTTGTAATCTTTGGCCGTCGGTAAAATTTGGTAGTTTTTTCCATCACTTAATACAAAACAGCTGAGTTCAATGCCATCTAAAAACTCCTCTATGACAACTTTGGTACTTGCCGCACCAAATTTGGCATCCACCAACATGCTTTTAAGTTCTGCTTTGGCTTCGTCAATATCATTTAAGATCAAAACGCCTTTACCAGCTGCCAATCCATCTGCTTTTAAAACATAAGGCGGTTTTAAGGTTTCCAAAAACTTGTATCCAGCTTTTAAGGAAGTGGCGTCAAAGCTTTGGTAAGCTGCGGTTGGAATATTATGGCGAAATAAAAACTCCTTGGCAAATTCTTTACTGCCTTCCAATTGCGCTGCCGCTTTTTGAGGTCCAATAACTGATACGTTTTTTAATTCGGCATCATTTAGAAAAAAATCATGAATACCCTCTACCAAAGGATCTTCTGGACCAACAACAACCATTTGGATCTGTTTTTCAAGAACCAACGTCTTGATCGCTTTAAAATCAGTAACTTTAAGGTCGATGTTTTCAGCTATTTCTGCAGTTCCGGAATTTCCTGGAGCCACAAATATTTTTTTACATAATGGACTTTGGGCTAGTTTCCAAGCGAAAGTATGTTCCCTTCCACCGGAACCGAGTATTAAAATGGTCATGTTTTTGTGTTTGTTGCAAAAATAAAGTTTATGCCATGAAAACAATAATATTTATGATGATTAAATCGAGAATGTTCACGATTGATTTTATAGGTGTGTTTAATAATTTTCTTTACTTTACATTTGATATATAATGAGGCACAAATTGAATTTATTTGACTTTTCGTTGAAATTAAATGGATTTCCAATCACGGAAGCAAAAACTGTTTTGAGTTCTATTCAAAATCTTAATGAAGTTGAGTTCCATAATTACGTTGAAAATCAGAAAGAAAAGATTGTGAATTTTCATCTAAAACATAATCAATTTTATAAATCTATTTTCGAAACCTCTAAGCTCTTGACATGGGACGCTGTTCCCATCATGACAAAAAGTGATTTACAACAACCTCTGGTTGATAGATTATCTGAAGGGTTTTCACCAAAAAATGTCTATGTGAACAAAACCTCAGGGTCTTCTGGCGATCCTTTTGTATTTGCTAAGGACAAGTTTTGTCATGCACTTACGTGGAGCGTCATTCAAAACCGATTTGGATGGTTCGATCTCGATTTTAATAGTTCCAGACAGGCTCGATTTTACGGAATTCCTTTGGATAAAAAAGGATATTACAAAGAGTGTTTTAAAGATGCTTTGAGCAGGAGATTCCGATTTTCAGTTTATGATTTAAGTGACACAGCGTTTGAAAACCATTTAAAAAAGTTCAAAAGTACCAACTTTGACTATATCAATGGGTATACCAGCTCGATTGTTCAATTTGCTAAATTTTTAGAGCAAAAGGGATCGGTTTTAAAAACCATCTGTCCCGCTTTAAAAGCTTGTATTGTCACTTCTGAGATGTTGTTTGAAAACGATAAACTCCTCATGGAAAAGCAATTTGGCATTCCAGTGATCAATGAATATGGCGCGTCTGAACTGGATTTGATTGCCTTTCAAAACCCAAAAGATGAATGGATTGTTAATAGCGAAACTCTTTTTGTTGAAATTGTGGATGAGAATAATAAGGTTTTACCTTACGGCGAAGAAGGCCGTGTGATTATCACTTCATTGTACAATAAGGCGCACCCGTTTATTCGCTACGATATTGGCGATATTGGAATTCTTTCCGAAGAGAGCACAATTCAAAAACCTCAGCTTCGAAAATTAATTGGTCGCACCAATGATATCGTCATATTGCCAAGTGGAAAAAAGGCGGCAGGACTCACGTTTTACTATATTACCAAAAGTATTGTTGAAGATGATGGCAATGTCAAGGAATTTATAATTGAGCAACTCGATCTTCGAACCTTCAAGATTATATATGTCAGCAACGAGAAATTATCCGATGAACGAACCGGAATTATCATTAAAGAAATGGAAAACTACCTTGAAAAAGGACTAAACATTATACTTGAGCGCCAACCCAAGCTAAAGCGCTCAAAATCAGGCAAATTAAAGCAATTTTCATCATTATTATAAGAAATATGACCATTACCATTGTAGCAGGAGCGCGTCCAAATTTCATGAAAATAGCACCGATTATTGAGGCTATAAAACTCAAACAGTCAGAAGGATTTGAGATTACCTACCAATTGGTACATACGGGACAACATTATGATAAAAATTTGAGTGACACTTTTTTCGAAGAATTAAACATCCCATTTCCAGATGTCAATTTGAATGTACAAAGCGGTACTCAAGCAGAACAAACTGGGGCCATTATGATTGGCTTTGAAAAGGTTTTAACTGATCACCCAACCGATTTGGTCATGGTAGTCGGCGATGTGACCTCAACAATGGCGTGTACGATAGTAGCAAAAAAAACGGGAGTAAAAGTGGCGCATGTGGAAGCGGGCATTCGTTCCGGTGATATGTCCATGCCTGAAGAAATCAATAGAATCGTAACCGATAGCTTAACCGATTATTTTTTTACAACCACTCCTTTGGCTTCGCAAACCCTAGAAAATCTTGGTGTTTCCAAAAATCATATTTACTTCGTTGGGAATGTAATGATTGATACGCTACGTAAAAATGAGAACAGACTCAAACAACCTGAGCTTTATAAAACCTTGCAATTAAAGCCGAAAAAATACATGGTCATGACTTTGCACAGACCAAGTAATGTTGATGAAGAGGTTCAGCTCTCAACGTTAATTACACAGTTGGCCCATTTAGGAAAAGATTATCCTATTATCTTTCCAGTCCATCCCAGAACCAAAAAACTATTGGAAGGCTTAAACCTCAATTTTGAAAACTTGCATTATGTGGAACCTTTAGGGTATTTGGAGTTTAATTATCTTGTTAAAAATGCCTTTGCAGTCCTTACCGATTCTGGCGGAATCACAGAAGAAACAACGGTCATGAATGTGCCATGTATAACTTTGCGAAATAGCACCGAAAGACCAGAAACTTGCACCATCGGAACAAATGTATTGGTAGGAAACGATCCTGAAAAAATTACTAATGCCTTTAAAAACCTCCTTTCTGAAACTTGGAAGAAAGGTAACAGTCCAGAATTATGGGATGGCCATGCAGCCGAACGTATTATCAATCATTTGGTGGATATTTACAATTTGTCATGAAAGACATTCTCATCATAACAAGCTATTTTCCTCCAGAGATTGGCGCCGCTTCTAACCGGATATTTCACTTGGCAGAAGGTTTACAAAACCGAAATTATAAAGTTTCAGTCCTTACTCCCTTGCCCAACTATCCGACAGGAAAAATCTTTAAATGCTATCGCGGGAAATTCAGTGTAACCTCTATTGAAAAAGGCATTACTATCAACCGATTATGGATTTATGCCAGCATCTCAACAAACAAAGTCATCCGATTATTTGCGATGGTATCGTACAGTTTTAGCCTGATATGGTATTTTCTATTTCATAAAATTCCCAAAACTGTGATTGTACAATCCCCGCCACTTTTGGTTGCTTTTACCTGCTGTACTTTTTTGCGATCTAAAAAACGAAAGCTAATCCTTAATGTCAGTGACTTGTGGCCCATTGCTGGTCTGGAATTAGCTGCTTTAAAAAAGGATTTTGCTTATGGTATTTTAGAGCGCATTGAACGTTCAAATTATAAGAAAGCCAACTTAATTTTAGGACAAAGTGAAGAAATTTTAGCGCATATCAAAACCCTATTTCCAAATAAAGAAACGCTTTTATATCGCAATTATCCTGATTTTGAGCTCCTAGAAACCCCATTAACTATCACGAAAGCTGGTGAGAAAATAAAAATGGTTTATGCCGGATTGTTAGGGATCGCACAAGGTGTTTTTAAACTTTGTCAAGAACTGGATTATGACCAAATCGAGTTTCATATTTATGGTGCTGGTGCCGAACAACTACAGATTGAAAATTACATAAAAGCACATTCTGAGTTGCCGATTTTTTATCATGGCGAACTTTCAAGAGAAGTATTGCATAAAGAGCTTTTAAAATATGATTTTGGCATCATTCCGCTCCTGAACCGGATTTATGGATCCGTACCTTCAAAAATATTTGAATATGCCAAATTGGGACTTCCTATGCTCTATTTCGGTGGTGGAGAAGGCGAGATTATTGTTTCTGAATATCAACTCGGGTGGGTGGCGAAAGCTGGAGATTATGCTGATTTGAATAATACACTCTCTAATTTAGAAAGATTAAGTCTTAATGAAAGTTTGAAAGAAAACATCAAAACATCCGCAAAACGTCACTTTGATCTTAACAAACAATTGGACTCGCTAATACGACTACTTTAATAGGCCTTTTCTTCGCCTTTTACTGCATTCATAAAAGTGTTTATAATGATCCTTATATCTAGCAATAAGGACCAGTTTTCAATATAGAAAATATCGTATTTCACACGACCAATGATATCCTTGTCTGTTTCAATTTCACCTCTGTACCCACTTATTTGGGCCAATCCAGTAATTCCCGGCTTCACAAAATGCCTGACCATAAATTTATCGACTCGCTTAGCGTAAAAATCGGTATGACTTACCATGTGAGGTCTTGGACCTACAACAGACATATCTCCAAAGAGAACATTAAAAAATTGAGGTAATTCGTCGATACTCGTTTTCCTTAACCATCTTCCTACTTTCGTAATACGCAGATCCCCTTTAGTAGCTTGATTTAGATTGGCATCCTTATTAGGCGTCATTGATCTGAACTTGTAGCACTGAAACTCCTTGGAATTAAAGCCATTTCTTGATTGTTTAAAAAACACAGGCCCCTTGGACTCCATCTTTATTAGAATTGCAATTATAGGCGTGAGCCATGATAGGATAAAAACAATAATACAGGAAGCGAACAACATATCAAATAAGCGTTTTAAAAACTTATTAATTGGTTCTTTTAAAGGTATGTTTCTAATGGATAGAATTGGAGTATACTCATAATACTCGTATTTTAATTTGTGAGAAAAAATATCTTTGTTATCGGGAATAAACTTCAGCTCTCGTAGATTATTGTCTGCAAAATCAACCAATTGATTAATTTGTTTATTGGACAATTCAGAAACAGAAAAATAGATTTCGTCAATCCCATTATTAATTACGTATTCAAAGCATTTTTCTAAAGAAAAATCAGTATCTAAAACACTAAATTGGGCTTTAAAAAGATATCCAAAATCTGATCTGGTATTAAACGTATTAATTAACTGTCGCGTTTTATTATTTTTTCCGATTACAATTACCCGCCTAGTGTTACCACTTAAAATAGCACGGTATTTTTTTAAGATATAAAATGTGAAAAACTTGAAACCAAAAATCAGTAACGAAACTGTTATAAAATAACTACCTAAAGCTAGTCGGCTGATATCAGGTTGTTTGAAAAAACCAATAAAAGCATAAAGAACAAATCCAAAAAGAATAATTTGTCGAAATAAAAGCGGGATAATTTGAATGAGTCTAGTATGCCTCTGAACTTCATAAAATTTATTTTTCAGAGAGAAGAGTATCCATAGCGTAGAAATATAAATTCCAAAAATATACGTATTTGTAATGTTTGTGTCCAAAAAAGTAACCGTGACATTTAGCAACACCAAATCAACAAGCGCAAATAATGGCTTGATAAAACCTGAATACCGTCCTCTCTTGTAGTCCAATCTAGTTTTTTATATGGTTTGAAAAATCCTTATGCTCGCTTTTATACAACTCATCAGGTGTTAGGCTCTTAAAATAATCAAATGTTATTTTCATCCCCTCTGACCTCTCGAACTTTGGCTCCCAATTTAAAAGTTTTTTTGCTAATGAGATATCAGGTTGTCTTTGCAACGGATCGTTCATTGGTAAATCTTTGTACACTATTTTCTGCTCAGTTCCTGTGAGCTTAATGATTTCCTCTGCAAAATCTTTGATGGTTACCTCATGCGGATTGCCAATGTTTACCGGATAGCTATAATCACTAAGGAGCAACCTATAAATACCTTCAATCTGATCATCTACATAACAAAACGATCGGGTTTGCAATCCGTCGCCAAATATAGTTAAATCTTCTCCTCTAAGTGCCTGCCCCATAAATGCTGGAACAACCCTACCATCATTAAGTCGCATTCTTGGCCCATAAGTATTAAAGATACGAACAATCCGTGTTTCTAATCCATGAAATCTGTGGTAGGCCATGGTTATGGATTCTTGAAAACGTTTCGCTTCATCATAAACGCCGCGTGGACCAATGGTGTTGACATTGCCGTAATAATCCTCATTTTGTGGATGCACCAAAGGATCACCATACACTTCCGAAGTTGAAGCGATTAAAATCCGTGCATCTTTTGCTTTTGCAAGACCTAATAAATTATGGGTTCCTAAAGAGCCCACTTTTAAGGTTTGAATAGGTATTTTTAAATAATCGATAGGGCTTGCTGGGGATGCAAAGTGAAGGATATAGTCTAAATCACCATCTATTTGTATAAATTCGGTGACATCATGATTTATAAATTTAAAATTTGGATTCTCTTTAAGATGTCGGATGTTTTTCTGATCACCAGTGATAAAATTATCCATTCCAATGACTTTGAATCCTTCTTTTATAAAACGGTCGCAGAGATGTGATCCAAGGAATCCTGCAGCTCCGGTGATGAGTACGGTTTTAGACATTAAATTTTAGGTTTTATATAATCTTGTTGTTTCCATTAAATTTTTGAACAACTACTTAATTTTAGTTTAAGTTAAGTTTTTGGACTATTGACAACGATTTCAACAATAAATTAATTAAAACTAAATTTTCTTACAAAGCTAAATCAATTTAAATAATAGACACCTTATTGCTTGATTAAAAACAATACGGCTATATACTCAAGCCAAATAAAACTTATTCTCCAAATTGTTAGGACTCTTTTATTATCTTTTTAAAAGTGTTCATATTAATATAATAATTTAGGTTTGGAGTTCTATTATCCAATATGATTAGTTCATCCACTTTATGCTATAAACC
>JBARDR010000295.1:0-1694 GCA_049795335.1 Gelidibacter sp.
GATTAGAGTTGTTCACAGTACAGAAGTCAGTTCATTAGTTACTATTTTTCCGCCTTTAAGCTTCAGGATTTGTTGCGTCCGATTGGCCAATTCTAAATCGTGGGTAATGATGACCAAGGTGGTGCCGTTCTCTTTGTTGAGATCTAACAAAAGCTGAATGACTTTTTCGCCGGTTTCCTGATCTAAATTGCCCGTAGGTTCATCGGCAAATAAGATGGATGGCGAATTTGCAAACGCCCGCGCTAAGGCCACACGTTGCTGCTCGCCCCCCGAAAGTTGCGACGGATAATGGTGCTCACGATCCTTCAAGCCTACTTTTTCCAATAAGATTCTGCTTTTCTTGGTCGCATCTTTAGCGCCTTGTAATTCGAGTGGCACACTGACATTTTCCAATGCGGTCAATGTGGGTAATAATTGAAAATTCTGAAATATAAATCCGACTTCTTTATTGCGTAATTGCGCGCGTTGATCTTCATTTAAGCTCTGCAAATCCTGTCCGCATAACTCGACATTGCCTGAATTTGGCTGATCTAATCCGGCACATAGGCCTAGTAAGGTCGTCTTTCCACTTCCTGATGGGCCGACGATGGAAAAGGTTTGGCCTTTTTCAACCTCAAAAGAAATATCGTGTAAGACGGTTAATTGTTTGTTACCACTGAGATATGTCTTTTCCAACCCGGTAATCTTTAATATCTTTGACATGTAATTTTAATTTAAATAGCGACTTATGTCCAAGGCTGAAAATAATCAATTGCATTCATATCTACCAATGGTAACCGTGCCTAAACTCTTAAAGTTTTGTTATATTATATTACCGCTTTTTCTTTATTCTTGCGGCGATACCAAAACTGAAAAACCAACTGAAAACCAACAATCTGTGGAACAAACGCAAGATGCTGTGCCCCCAGTAACCAAGAACAAAACCATTTTGTGCTTTGGCGATAGTATTACGGCGGGCTATGGATTAGACGATACTAACGACGCCTTCCCTGCGCTTTTACAACAAAAGATTGATGCCTTACATTTGAATTACACGGTGGTCAATTCGGGCGTCAGTGGTGAAACGACCGCTGGTGGTAAAAGCCGCATTGATTGGATTATGAAACAACCTGTGGACATTTTCTTGTTGGAACTGGGCGCTAATGATGGGTTGCGCGGAGTGGCCTTGTCTGAAACGCGCGCTAATTTGCAGGCGATCATTGATGTGGTTAAAGAAAAAAGTCCAAACACAACAATTGTTCTCGCTGGGATGGAATTACCTCCAAATATGGGCCAAGCCTATACGACTGAATTCAGACAGATGTATGCAGATTTAGCTACACAAAATACCTTGGTATTTATTCCTTTTATCTTGAAAGATGTTGGTGGCATTTCGTCATTAAATCAAGGCGATGGGATTCATCCGAATGTAGAAGGCCATAAGATTGTGGCGGAAACGGTTTGGGAGACTTTGAAGCCGATGCTGGATTAAGGAGTTCTCGCTATGGCTTTAAATATAGCCAGATCAAAAGCTCCTTCCCTTATTTTCAAGGGAAGGTGGATTTAAGCCCAGAACTGAGCTTAAAGACCGAAGGGTTGTAAATTAGAAACCTTTTTATTCACTTTGGGGAAGCCCACATTTAAGCCACCCGTAATTGGATTGAACCAACCGAACTATACAATAAAAAAAGCCCTGAAAAAGGGCTTAAATGAGT
>JBARDR010000296.1:0-1950 GCA_049795335.1 Gelidibacter sp.
TACTAGTTGTTTATAAATAAAAAGGTTTAAATTTAGTTAGGATTTTTTCATGCCTGTGAAATCAAATTTTATAAAACCATATATTAATTTTGTTAATTAGTCTCAATATAAATCAGAGTGAACAACGTAATTATTTACTTTTAATCGTTTAAATTCAATTACTTTAAACATATTAACGCATATTTAACCTATATTTTAGATCGTGTCCCAGATCTTTCTATTGAACTGTAATGGAATGCTAATTTATTCGTTACTTAACAATTTTAAACTTATGAATTCAAAAATATGGCTGTCATCACCGCATATGAGTGGGAGAGAACAATCCTACATAAAAGAAGCTTTTGACGCTAATTGGGTAGCACCGTTAGGCCCAAATGTTAATGGCTTTGAACTTGATTTACAATCTTACCTCAATGAAGACCGTCATGTTGCTGCTCTAGCTTCTGGCACATCTGCACTTCATTTAAGTCTTATTTTATTAGGAGTGGGTAATGGAGATGAAGTCATCTGTCAGAGTAAAACCTTCTCAGCATCTGCAAACCCTATAGTTTATCAAGGCGCAACTCCTGTTTTTATAGATAGTGAGAGGGAGACTTGGAACATGTGTCCTGCTCAATTAGAAATAGCGATTAAAGACAGAATTACCAAAGGAAATAAACCCAAAGCTATTATTGCTGTCCATCTATACGGGATGCCTTATAAGGTGGAGGAGATCAATGAGATCGCATTAAAATACAGTATTCCAGTTATCGAAGATAGCGCAGAATCCTTAGGAAGTCATTATAAAGATCAAAATTGTGGTACGTTTGGTGATTTCTCCATATTATCGTTTAACGGTAATAAAATTATAACCACTTCTGGAGGTGGTGCATTAGTTACGAAAACGTTAAAGCATAAAGAAGCAGCAGTTTTTTTAGCAACACAAGCACGAGATAATGCTCCTCATTATCTACATTCACATATTGGATATAATTACAGAATGTCTAATATCGTGGCGGGTATTGGTCGTGGACAAATGACCATATTAGATAGTCACGTAGCAAAACGACGCGCGAATCATAAGTACTATGTAGATGCGTTTAAAGACAATGAAAATATTACTTTTTTAAAAGAACCCAAAGGGCATTTTTCTAACCGGTGGCTATCTTGCATCCTATTAAATTCTAAATCCACAAGGGAAGGTTTAAGATTAGCATTAGAAAAAGAGAATATAGAGTCGAGGCCTTTATGGAAACCTATGCACCAACAACCTATTTTTAAGGACGCACCGAGTTATCTGAATGGCGTATCAGACGAATTGTTTGAAAAAGGACTGTGTTTGCCAAGTGGGTCAAATTTGACTGATTTTGAACGCAACAGGGTATTGGACGCAATTAAATCGTACTTTAGTGCATGATGTTTAAACTTCTACATAAAATCTCTCATAAGTACGCCTCTAAATGGTTGGTACTACTTTCCGATCTATTTATTGTAGTGGTCACCTTTCTTTTAGCCTATTTCATTCGATTCAATTTCCAAATAGATTTTGATATTAACTTGGTATTGTCGCAAGTTCCTTACGTACTTTTAGCTGCTTTAATAAGTTTTATAGCTGTAAGGTCACATAAAGGAGTGGTAAGATTTACAGGCTACAAGGACATCATTAATATTATTATAGGCACTAATATACTAGCGACAATATTGATTGTCACTACATTCTTTAGTCGAAAATTCAATTATGATGAATTGTTTGATATTCCTGGCTCTATCATCTATATCCATTTGCTGCTTAACATAGCATTTATCATTGGTTTTAAATTATTCATAAAATCTATCTATAATACACTGAGCAATGAATTTGTCCGTACTAAAAACGTTTTGATTTTTGGTGCTGGAAATTCTGGAATGATCACTTATGATGCCATTAGCAACGATCCTCAAAACTTATATCAGGTAATAGGTTTTGTAGAC
>JBARDR010000297.1:0-2318 GCA_049795335.1 Gelidibacter sp.
AAAAATATACAAACGGCAGGTAAATCTTTAAAAGAGGCCGAAAAAGCTTTAATTATGGTACACGGTCGGGGTGCGGATGCCCGCGACATTCTTAGCCTTGCTTCACATTTAAATGTCTCAGAATTCGCCCTAATCGCTCCCGAGGCCACAAACAACACTTGGTATCCCTATTCTTTTCTGGCCAAACCGGAGCAAAATGAGCCGTGGCTTTCTTCTGCTCTCGATTTACTGAAAGACGCAGTGGATGAAGCAATTAACCAAGGAATTTCGGCCGAAAATATTTACTTCCTCGGATTTTCGCAAGGCGCTTGTCTTACCTTGGAATTTGTTGCCCGTCACGCACAGAAATTTGGCGGTGTTGCGGCATTTACCGGTGGACTTATTGGGGATAAATTAAACACGCAGAATTATTCCGGGGACTTTAACGGAACTCCCATATTTATTGGCACCGGAAATCTCGATCTACACGTTCCGATTGAACGTGTAAAAGAAAGTGTCGCTATTTTGGAAAAGATGAATGCAAAAGTCTCCTTAAAAGTATATGATGGACGACCTCATACTATTTCCCAAGAGGAGATAGAGGAAGCAAATAAATTCATTTTTAAATGATTAAACCACAGCTCATATTTTCAATTAAATACGCGTTTAGTCTTAGTTCTTGGTTCCATCAGTGGAGCGGTCTTAATTCTTTTCCGGACAACAGTGATCTTTAATCTATCCAAATTTATTTTAAAGAATTTAAGGTAAATCCAAAGCTTTAATCATTGTAATAGATAGTCCATTTTGGAAACATTTTTTTTCTTTTGAAATTTTCCTTTAAAAAACAAAATTGAGGATCCAAGTCCTTGTTGTTTCTCACAAATAGATAGGTGTTTTTATCTTTAAAACGCTCATTGACCTTGTTAACCATCTGTTTATCATTCATATCCCAAAGGTTCTCCTTCCAACGATCATCATTTTGAAATTGAATGTCTCTTTCTGTAGTATTGTGATTGAATTTGAGGGTTATAAACTCGGCATCTGTATAAAATTGAATGGAGCTTAAGAGATAGTCATATACAAAAATGGTGTTTTTATTATCGCCAGACATCGATTTTGTGAAGTCCACAATTTGCTTTGTAGAATTTATGAGTGCGCTGTTTTTGTTAAAAATCTGATTTGAAATTAACAGTAAGGAAACACTAAAAACAGCAGCCAGTAAAACAGGTTTAAAGTGGTGGTCATCTTGAATAAAAAAACAGACAACCAGTGCTATAACTAAGGCCAAAAATCCAAGAATGACCGGTAATATTGTAACATGGATACTTTGCAAGTCAAACCTATAGAATACAACCAATGCGATACACAAAAGGGCAGAAAAAGACAAAAACCCAGTGGTAATAATCTTTCTGGAGGCTAAAGGCATAGTTTGTAATTGTGAAGCGACGAATATCGCCAACATCCAGAATACTGGTAAAATGTACATGATGAGCTTTGTACTGAACATTGAAAACAAGATAATCAGCGCAAAAGACACAAGCAACAATAGCCTATTCTGTGGGCTCATTCCTGAAAGCTTGTTGAATTTGGATTTCATCTTTGGAAATATCCCGAGCCACCAAGGGAACAACAACCCAACAATTAACGGTAAGTAAAACCAAAAGGGTTTGGAGCGGTTGAAGGCTTTAGAATTCATGCGGGCGACTAATTGGTTTTCCACAAAATAATCCCAGAGCTTCGGATTGTCGACAATTACCATAACATACCAACTTGCTCCAATGGTGAGGCACAAAAGAAAGCCAATGCTATGATGGATATTAATTTTGGATTTCTTTTTAAAAATAAATTTATAAGCAATGATATAGGTCAGAATAAACAGTAATGCCACAGGACCTTTGGTCAATAGAGCCAATCCCACAAATAGATAAAAAAGATATAAAAAAAGCACCTTTGACTTGATGGTATAATATTGCCAACAGTAAATTGAGGCCAATATAAAAGTGGTCAAAAAAGCGTCTGTTGTAAGGTTTCTGCTTGAAATAATTACGATAGGCATTGTAAAATATACGATACCAGAAATAAACGCCAATTTTTTATCAGAGAAAAGCAAATTAGCCATTCCATAAATAAGCAGTAATTGAACGGCGATAGCCACCTGCAAAAAAAATCGAGCACCAAATTCGGTTATACCGAAAAAATGATAACCCAAGATAGTGATATAGTAAGCCATTGGTGGTTTATGAAAGTGGAAAACACCTAGTAGTTTTGGGTTAAGATAATCGCCCGAAACAAACATTTCACGACTAATTTCGGCATATCTTGCTTCGCTTGTTTCCGCG
>JBARDR010000298.1:0-3109 GCA_049795335.1 Gelidibacter sp.
GTTTATCGTCCTTTTACACACTTAATCTACACATTTCCTATGAACATTAATTCTTTTATCGACCATACCCTCTTAAAACCAACGACTACTGAAAGACAAATTATAGATTTATGCAACGAAGCGAAGAAATATGATTTCTTTTCTGTTTGTGTAAATAGTTGTTACGTTCCATTAGCCAAACAACTTTTGTCAAAAACAGCAGTAAAAGTGGTTTCGGTGATTGGCTTTCCTTTAGGAGCCACAGCTACAGAGGCTAAGGTTTTTGAAGCTAAAAATGCTGTAAATGAAGGTGCGGATGAAATAGATATGGTGATCAATATGGGATTCCTTAGAAGTAAAAATCATCTTGCTGTATTTAAGGATATTTCAGATGTAAAGTCGGCAATAGGAAAGATTCCGCTTAAAGTGATTCTTGAAATCAGTGAGCTTTCTAAAAACGAAATTGTGAAAGCCTGCGAAATTTGTGTGGACGCCAAGGTTGATTTTATTAAAACTTCAACTGGTTTTTCAAAAAGCGGAGCTACTTTAACTGCGGTGAAAATCATTAAAAAAACGATTAAGGATCAAGCAAAAATAAAAGCTTCTGGAGGTATCCGAGATCTAGAAACTGCTCTAAAGTACATTGATGCAGGTGCGGACAGGATTGGAACTTCATCTGGAGTTGCAATGATGACCGGCAAAACCTCCACTGCTAAGTATTAATTTTTATCTTTAGGGTTTAAATCAACCCTATGAGTGTACATATTGAAGCTAAAAAAGGAGAAATTGCAGATACAATTCTTCTTCCAGGAGATCCATTAAGAGCGAAATGGATTGCCAACACATTTTTTGAAAACCCTAAACGTTTTAATAATGTAAGAGGAATGCTTGGATATACCGGCACTTACAATGGCAAACGCATTTCTACAATGGGCACGGGAATGGGTGTGCCTAGTATTTCCATTTATGCCCATGAACTGATCACAGAATACGATGTGAAAAACCTGATTAGGGTTGGCAGCGCTGGCTCCTATCAAGAAGAAGTTAAACTACGAGATATCGTTTTAGCCATGGCAGCATCCTCTACTTCCGGTATTAACGAACTCCGTTTTGGTGGTGCTGATTTTGCACCTACGGCAGATTTTGGTCTGTTTCAAAAAGCAGTTGAGTCTGCAAAAGCAAAAAACATTTCATTAAAGGCTGGAAACGTATTAACGAGCGACGAGTTTTATGCCGACGATTTCGAATCTTATAAAAAATGGTCGAAATTCGGAATTCTCTGTGTCGAAATGGAAACTGCGGGTCTTTATA
The DNA here is from genome assembly GCA_049795335.1 of Gelidibacter sp. Classification (GTDB taxonomy): domain Bacteria; phylum Bacteroidota; class Bacteroidia; order Flavobacteriales; family Flavobacteriaceae; genus Gelidibacter. Next base: position 1,291 of record JBARDR010000298.1, read on the forward strand.
CTGTGGCAGCCAAACACGCCGTGAATGCCTTGAGCATCTTGACGATTTCAGATTCTTTGGTCACTGGAGAGCGCACGACGTCCAACGAAAGAGAAACGACGTTTAAGGAGATGATTGAAATTGCATTGGAATTAGCTGAATAATAACGAATTAGAAATCTATCCATGATACGCCACTTTATTATTCTTTGTTTTGTTCTTTTATCGGTAAATTCGTTTGCCCAAAAAGATCAAACTCCCGAAATAACGACCTATTACTTTATTCGTCATGCTGAAAAGGATCGTAGCAATCCTTCAGAAAAAGATGCTCATTTAACAGAGGAAGGCCATAAAAGAGCGAAAAATTGGAGTGAAATTTTACAGCACATCCCTTTTGACGCCATTTATTCAACCGATTATAACAGAACCAAAGAAACTGGACTACCCACCGCTGCAAAAAAAGGAATCGACATCATCACTTACAAGGTAAGCACGAGTTATGATGAGGCCTTTAAAACGGCGACCAAGGGGAAAACCGTTTTAGTGATTGGTCACAGCAATACCATTCCAGATTTTGTGAATGCCGTAATCGGAAGCAAAAAATATGAGGAAATTGATGATACAAATAATGGCAACCTTTATATTGTAACCATAGTAGGTAAAATCATAACAGATCAAGTACTTACTATTAATTAAGCACTTTGACCTCAATACTTTTGAGTTCTATTTTTGAAAGTAAATCCAGTTTATTGGTACTGAATAATTCATCCATATCTTCAAACTTTATAGCTGAAGTTTCTGGTTTATAGTTTTCATAATCCACAAAGCGCAAGCCATTGATTATCATGGCGTTATAAGCTTCTCTGAATCGAAAACCTTGACTACCGTCATTTTCTTTATAGGTATAGGCCAAATAATCCATTGTAAATGAATCTTTACCTATCCAATAGAGAAATTCATCTTCAAAATCTTCGCCTCCGCCATCTTCAGAAAAAGTGACCTTGATTTTATAATACGCTTTACCTTTTATTTCTGTGATGCCCAAATCCTCTTTATGCACAGCTTTTCCATCTAAGCCATAAGGTAAAACGGAAAAATAATGTACAGAATTAACTGAATTACGGTATTTTGAAGCGGTCGAATCTGCAAGTTGAACTTTTGCACCATTGCTAAAACGTTCAAATCCTGAATTGCTCAAAACATCTTTGATGTCAGAAAGTGAATCTTTAAAATGGCGCTCCAACTGAAATTTTCCATTAGTACGAATCGCTGTGTAATGAATATCCCTAAAGTCAAAATCAATTTGCGAATGATCAAAAAGCTTGCCTCCTGCAACTTCTATCGCCTTTTTGATAATATCTTCTGCAGATAGCGTCTTAGCAATTTGATTTTCCTTTTCCTTACAATTGAAAAAAGAGAGAACTACAATCATAATTAGCACGTTTCGTAACATAAGACCAGTTTTAAATGTATTTGCAAACTTAAAGATTACCGACGCGTCTTCTTTAAAAGTTATCTTAAATGTTTTACCTTTGGCTTCCTATGCAGAAAATCATCAACATAAAAAACAGAAAAGCACGGTTCAATTATGAAATATTGGACAAATATACGGCCGGCATTGTTTTAACGGGTACCGAAATAAAATCCATTAGAAGTGGTAAAGCCTCTATTGCTGAAAGTTTTTGCGAGTTTAATGAAAAAGGCGAACTTTTTGTCATCAACATGAACGTGGAAGAATATGCATTTGGAACTTATTACAACCACCGACCAAAAGCCGAACGAAAGCTCCTTTTAACCAAAAGAGAATTGAAATCACTGAATAAAGATGTCCAGACCAAAGG
>JBARDR010000299.1:0-4168 GCA_049795335.1 Gelidibacter sp.
GCATATAGTTGTTCATCTTGTGAAGAGAATACGAGTATTTTAATATGAGGTTGTTTTAACTTGATGAAATTAACAGCCTCTTGGAAAGAGCCATTAGGCATGTTGACATCCAATATGACTAAATCAAAATTTTCTTTAGAAATTTTTACGTACAACGATTTATAATCATCTGCTTCAGATAAGTGAGATTGGGGTTTCAGTTGTTTAATTATCCGAATTAAACCCATACGTACAATTTCATGATCATCCGCAACTAAAATGCGATCACTATTTTGCATATATATTTATTTATCAATTTGGGGCAGGCGTATAGTGACTTTTGTTCCCTTATTTTCTAAGGAATCCATCTCTATAGTACCATTAGCCAAAAATACAAAACTTTGTACGATCTTTAGGCTTAAGCCAGCACCTATTTCCCCTGCAGTACCATGGAAAACGGGATTTTCAAATTTAAAAATTGAATTAAGATACTTTTCTGGAATTCCTGTTCCAAAGTCGGTAACGGAAAGAACGATTTCATTAGCTTCTTCAACGGCCGTAAAGATAATTTCTTGACCCACATTTGAATATTTTATTGCATTGTCTAATAGTTTGTTTAAGATGAAGGTTATTAGCACTTTGCTGGAAACTATTTGGAGGTTGGCATTACCTGTAAAACCTAGGAAAATGTCTTTTTTTTTGAGTTTATCTTCGAATGTTTCACGAAGCTCTTCGAATAATGGTTTAGCAATTAGAATATCTTGTTTTGGCTGGAAATTTCCATATTGGGTTTTTAGCCATTCACCTGTGTCTATGGCTGTTTGTAAATTCTTATTGGCGTCAGTTTTAATTTGAGGTAGCATTTTAAAAAAGTCATCCTCAGTGATTATCTCGCTTTCATAAGCATCAATGATCCATTTTAGGCTACTAAACATTTGTTTGGTATCGTGAGAGATGAGGGAAATCCAACCCGTTAACAAATTAATTTCGTTCTTGAGGTTTTTATTTTCAATTTTTAAATCTTGAATTTGATCAGTCATAAGTTTGGGGCTTTAAAACTTGCAGTCTTTTTATTCAGTGATAATTTATTTTTTTTCAATCCACTTTCCAATCATATTCATCATTGTTTGTTTGAGAAGAGGTTTTGTAAGGAAATCATTCATACCAGCTTGGATGCATTTTTCTTTTTCGCCAGGCAGGCTTCCGGCTGTAAGTGCAATGATTGGTGTTTCTATGTATTCTTTAAGACTTCTAATGGATTTTGTGGCTTCAATGCCATTTAGTTCAGGCATTTGAACGTCCATAAAGATCAAGTCTGGTTTTTCTGATTTAAATGTTGATATGGCCTCGATACCATTCCTAGCTTCTAGAAGTGTGGCGTTAGGAACTATTTCCTTTAGATAGGTTTTTGCCAAAAGCATATTGATGGCATTATCTTCAACAATCAAAATTTTAATATTTTGCTCGATTCCTCCAATAGGAGTAACAATGGTTTCTGTTTTTTCAGAATTAACCTTTATTTCATTTTTCACCTTAGATAGTACCTTATACATAAGGTTCATACGAATAGGTTTTACGAGTCTGTGATCTACCTCTAATTCGTCGCAAGCGTCCTGAAGTTTCGCATCATCTGAAGAGCTGTATAAAACGATGAAAGGGGCGTGTGGAGTAAGCTTCTTAATTTTCCGAATGGTCTCGATGCCATCCATCACCGGCATATGGTAGTCCATAATGATAACATCAAATTTACTTTTCTCCATCAGGGTCATTAAAGCTTTCATACCGCTATTTGCTTCTGTAACTTCGATGCCTTTAATTTCAAGCATACGTCTTAAAATTTTTCGGTTATTATCATTATCGTCCACAATCAGAACCGTCTTAATTCCTTCCAGGGACATCTCAACCTCTGAGTGTTCAGTATCCAAATCTAAATCAAAGAAAAAATGACTACCTTTTCCTTGATCACTTTCGAGCTGTAAAGTGCTATTGGATAGACCTAATAATTTATTGGAGATTGTTAAGCCCAAGCCAGTTCCTCCAAAGCGCTTAGTGATACTGCCATCTTCCTGAGAGAAAGCATTAAAGATTTCTAATTGCTTGTCCTTATGAATGCCAATGCCTGTGTCACGGACGCCAAATCGAAGGCACATTTTTTTATTGTCATAATTTTTAAGCAACTTAACGTATACTTTAATTTCACCTTTTTCTGTGAATTTAAGAGCGTTGCCTAAGAGGTTTACGAATATCTGTTTTAATCGCATGCCATCCGCCCATATAAAGCGTGGAATTGTTTGATCAATATCTATCAGCATTTCCAAGCCTTTTTTATTAAAGCCGTAAGACACAATGTTAAACGCTTCAGACACGACTTCTTCAATATCAACTTTGTCAATATCAAGTCTCATCTGATTTTTTTCCATTTTAGAAAAATCGAGGATATCGTTGATGATGCTATATAAAGATATGCCCGATTGATTGATGATTTTTAAATATTGTCTTTGAGTATCGTCCAATTGGGTGCCTAAGGCTAATTCTGTAAATCCAATGATTCCATTTAATGGGGTACGAATTTCATGACTCATATTGGCCACAAACTCTGATTTAGCCAAGTAGGCTTCTTCAGCAGCTTCTTTGGCTTTTAAAAGTTCCTCATCCATTTTCTTGCGTTCCGTAATATCCACACTGTTTGCAATGATTTGTTTATTACCTGCAAGGTCTTCCTCCAAGGAACTCCTAAACATCCAGATAGCTTTAGTCCCATCTTTCTTTATGATTGTCATCTCTCCAGAGGCCTCGCCATCAGTTTTCATTACCTCTAAGTAGATTTTGAAATTTTCGCGTTTTTCAGGTTCATTGAGATCAAATAGTAAAGACCTGGAAATTTCTTCTCGTGAATATCCTGAGGCTTCTAGTCCGGCTTTATTGATATTAATAATATTGCCTTCCAAGTCCATTACGGTCAATATACCATGTACGTTTTCAAATAGATTTCTGAATTTAAGTTCGCTTTGAGATAAAAGGTTTTCCCGTTCAACATATTCACTAACGTCTCTACCTATGGTATGAAATTGATTCGTTTCTAAATCGGGCGTGCACGTCCATTCAATCCATTTGATATCATTTGATTTCGTAAGGTATCGGTTCGTAAAATTTTGAAGCGGAATGCCTTGGGAGAGGGCGATCAAAACGTTTAAAGTTTCTTCTTTATCTTCGGGATGAACAAAATCGATAAATCCAGATTGCATAATTTCCTCGTCTGTCCATCCTAAAGTTTTTTCAAAGGCAGGATTAATTTTAATGGGTTTACCACTCGTTGTAAATATACCTAATAGATCATCAGAATACTCAAATAAATAATCTTGATTGTATAAGCGTTGTTCTTTTTCTTTAGTCTTTACCCACCGATTTATTTGCTTTATCGATTTGTCAAGAAATGTCACTTGATGTTGGGTTAGTTCACGGGCCTTTGTATCAAATATATTTAAGCTTCCTATTACCTTGAGGTTAGAGTCTGTTATGGGGAAGGCCGTGCTAAACTTGACATCAATATGATTAACGGTATGTGCTGGGCGTATTTGATTTGGGTGGTTTATCGATAAAGTCGGCGTTGGGTAGGTAGTAGGTAGCGGCCATATTTTATTTATTGAGTTATCACTGGTGCCAATGAGATATGCTTTATCCTCGCTAAATAAAGTGATAGTACATATAGAGACTTCAGTTATGCTAACGACAGAATAAATTAAGAAATCAAATGCCTCAGCATATCTGTTTTGAAGTACAACAAGTTTGTCTGCTGTATCTGGAACCACTGCATTATGCATTATGATACTTTTTTTCATGGCGCAAAAATATTCAATTTAAGTGCAGTAAAACTATAAACTGCATAAGTTTTCTTTTCCTATAATTTTATAAATATGTCTTTATGAGTAGGAGGGTAGTAAAGGTAATTTCAGGCTTTCTTAGAGATTTTATCGGATTTACTTTGAGAATTAATAGCCCGGAATTGGACGGAATAAGGCAATTAAAAGGCACTGTCAATGGCGTGTGAAACTTTTATAGATTGCATGATGAGAGGTCGATGAAGTTCGGTTTTAACTACTTTCAACTATGTGAGATTTGTTCCTTCTAAATGTTTTGGTGGTCCTATCCAACAGCATTTCTAAGTTTTTATTTGTCACACTAATTTAAG
>JBARDR010000300.1:0-3771 GCA_049795335.1 Gelidibacter sp.
CAAATAGACAAACTGTTGATAAAATTGTATAACTAAGATTCACTAGTATCAGTTTAATCAAATATATTTGCTCTGCTTAATAATATAACATACAAAATAAACAATTACATGAAGTTTATCGTATCAAGTACCTATTTACTCAAACAATTGCAAGTATTAGGAGGTGTCATCAATAGCTCAAACACCTTGCCTATTTTGGACAATTTCTTGTTTGAACTGAATGACTCGAAACTGACAGTTTCTGCTAGCGATCTCGAGACTACTATGTCGTCAATTATAGATGTTGAAAGTACAAGTACAGGAAGCATTGCTTTGCCTGCACGATTACTGCTTGACACGCTTAAAACGTTTCCTGAACAACCTTTAACCTTTGTGGTTGAAGATAACAACACCGTTGAAATTAGTTCTAGCCATGGTAAATACGCCTTAGCTTATGTGGATGGCAATGAATTTCCGAAAGCAGTAGCGCTTGAAAACCCTAGTACTACAACGGTTATGGGCGATATTTTAGCTACAGCGATCAGCAAAACCATATTCGCCGCAGGAAATGATGATTTACGCCCCGTGATGAGCGGTGTATTTTTTCAGTTTTCAACCGAAGGCTTGACCTTTGTGGCTACGGATGCACATAAATTGGTGAAATATACACGTGAAGATGTGGCTGCCGATCAGGTGGCTGAATTTATCATGCCAAAGAAACCTTTAAATCTTTTAAAAGGTATTTTGGCAGGTAGCGATGATGCCGTGACCATTGAATACAACGACTCTAATGCGAAATTCACGTTTGAAAACTCTGTATTGATATGTCGCTTGATCGATGGAAAATATCCTAATTACGAAGCCGTAATTCCAAAAGAAAATCCAAACAAGTTAACGATTGACAGAACACAGTTTTTAAATTCTGTAAGACGTGTGAGTATTTTTTCCAATAAAACCACTCACCAAATCCGGTTGAAAATAGCTGGTGCGGAGTTAAATATTTCTGCAGAAGATATTGACTACAGCAACAAAGCTGAAGAACGTTTGACTTGTGATTATCAAGGCGACGATATGCAAATCGGATTTAACTCACGTTTCTTAACCGAAATGTTGAACAATCTTGGCGCTAGTGAAGTGCAATTGGAGATGAGTTTACCAAACAGAGCAGGTATTTTAACGCCTGTTGATGGACTAGACGAAGGCGAACGCGTAACGATGCTCGTTATGCCTGTAATGTTGAACAGCTAGAATTCCTGCGCAGGCCGGAAACCTTTAGGTTCAACGAAGTTAATCTCAAAATACAGAAATCAATAAGATTTCGCTAATAAAAACGCCTACTCAAAAAAGTAGGCGTTTTTGCTTTGATTGATGATAATTGTTAACTTATAAATCTAAAAGTAAAAGGATAATCCGGTGTTTCGCCATTGCTGGCTTTTATCGCATTGATCACAGGAAACACAATCGCAATAATCCCTAAAACGATAAATCCTAAAATCCCCAATCCAAATAAAAGGATCAACGGCACACAAATGATACAATAAACAATCAGACTCAACTGAAAGTTAATAATGTTTTTTCCGTGGGCATCCATCTGATATACTTTTTCCTTTTGAGTTATCCAAAGGATTAAAGGCAGAATCAAACTTCCAAAACCAGTTAATAAGGTAATCAATTGGCTTAAATGGGCAATGACGATTAATGATCTATCTTCTCGCATGATAATTATGATTTAAATTAGAGATTGATGTCATTATATGACGAGCAGGATTCTAAAATGTTACATTTTATTAAAAAAGATAATTAAGCATCACACCTCCATAGTAATTTCGAGGATTCCCCGGATAATAATACCTGGGCTCCGTATTATTAACACTGGTAGCATTGATCAGAATAGACGAAGCATATTTGGTGTCTGCCAGATTATTAACACCGAAATTAAGTTTGAAAATCAAGGTTTTTAAAAGTTGACCAGAATAGTTGAGCCGTAAATTCAATACGCTGTAAGCATCGCTATATAAGCTGTTGGCGTCATTCATCGGCATTTCTCCTACATACAGATGATTGATAAACAGAACAAATTTATCAAGATTTAAAGCGACTCCAGAAGCAAGGGATAAATTTGGAACTCCCGTGAGCTTTTGACCTGAGAAATCCATGTCTTCATTCACAAAATCTTTAAAATGATGCCAATTAAACGAAACATTCATGTAAGGCGAAATATTAAAAGTGTTCGTAAGCGTCCATTTATAATCGGTGGCAATCTCTAAGCCTTTATGTAAAGTGCGTCCGGCATTTCTGCCAATATATTGATCATCTCCTACTCTTTGCGCCACCAACAAATCTTTGATATCCAAAGTATAATAAGAGGCCAAAACATGCCAACGTTTTTCAAAAAAATAAGCCTCGCTACCTAGTTCATAGTTATAACCCTTCTCTGGACTTATTTCCGGATTAACAATCCCTTCGGGCGTTAAAGCTTCTTCTAAACTTGGATAGTTAAAACCATAGCTTACATTACCGAAAACTTGTAATTGCGATTTTAACTGATAGGACAGGTTCAGATTGGGGGCGATAATCGGATCAAAATTTCGCGATGCCTTTGGATTCACATCTTCAGGATTAAACTCATCCTTAAAATTGTAGGTCGTTTTATTATAATTAACTCCAAATTGAAGCGTCAACTTTTCCATTAGCGGAAGCGTGAGATCTGAAAAAACATTCATGTTCTTTCTCTTTTCCTGATTATTACTCAATAATACGCCTTCCAAACTTCCATTTCCGTTGTTGGTGATGTAAAGGTTTTCAATGGTTTTCCAGTCGTACTTATCTTGAAAAAGTTCAGTGCCAAAATTCCACAGGGCTTTCCTTCCTAAAAAACCCAGAGTCTGGGTGAAAACACTTCGCAATCCAACGCCGTTAGTAAGCTCCTCCAAAATATTAAAAGGCCGTGGTTCATAATGGTCGGAAAAGGAATAAAACACACTCGTGCTATTCTCTAATTTAGACGAAAATTTATGCTTGAGATGGATGCCTCCTAAAGTTTGATTATCCATTTTATAACCTTTCGCTTTTAGCCAAGTAAATGCTGCTTTTGAGGGGTTTTCCAAATAATCAGTTTTCCCGATGGAACTCGGTAATTGAGCGAAGTAATTTGAGTGATTAAACAATAGCGAAATTTCGGTTTTTTCGTTAAATCTATACGTTGAATTTAGAACATAGGAATTAATTTGGTATTGACTATTCTCACGAAAACCATCGACTTCCAGGTGGTCATAATTAAAATGTATGGTGAAGTGTTTATCAGAAAAACCGTAAGCGATGCTATTTTTAAACAAGCCAAAAGACCCTATCGTGGTATTATTTTGTAAGGATAATCCACCGGCTTGAGGTTTCTTGGAATTCAGCAAAATCGTTCCTCCGAGATTTGTCCCATATAAAGTTGCTTTAGGACCCTTGATAATTTCCACGGACTGTAAATCTTCCACATCATAAATATCCAAAACAGTTTCTCCCACCCCATTGGTAATCGGAATCCCATTAAAATACGCTTTAATTTTATTAGTACCATAAAGCGTCCGCGACCCCACGCCTCTTATCGTGATACGATTGGTATTTATAGCACCACTTTGAATAAAGACCCCAGGAATTTTATTCATGGCATCCACAAGCGTTACAGGACTTTGTTCCTCCAAGGCTTGAGCTGTAAGGGTGTTTATGGGAACAATAAGAAGAGGCTTGATTTCAGAAGGCGCAGTAATCACGATAGTATGGAGTTCTTCTATAGCACCATTC
>JBARDR010000301.1:0-1742 GCA_049795335.1 Gelidibacter sp.
AGCGCAAAAGACCACAATATTGATAGAAAACTAACAACTTCTCAAAAAATAGATGAAATCATTAAACAAGGGATTTCATTTACGGATTTACTCACTAACGGCATTTATAAAGAAGGTATAAATCTGACAGAAAAGAAGAAAACCCTTAATGAGCTTTGTGAGATTGGACTAAATATTCCGAACCTTAAAGGAAGCACTCTAGAAGATAAAATAAAGAGTTTAATTGAACATTTTGACTCCATCGAAAAAGATGACAAAGTAGGCATCTCCATTGATGGTTTTGACAAAATGCTGACAGAACTTAATGTGTCACTTCCAAAGTTTAATAAGGAGCTTAAAAAGCAGTTTGAGCTACAGGATGAATATGTACTAAATGCCGATTATCTATTGGATTATAACATTAAGCCAAGGGATATATTGGATTTAATCGCCAAACCAGATTTAACCACATTCATTAAGGATAACGGCATTAAACAACGTGGCGATAGTATTCTAAACATTCTGGACCATTATAAAGATGTTGAAAACCTTTACCTTGAAAATTATGCAAACGTTGGCTATCGTAATTTAAACCTATTAAAGGAAAATGGCATTTCAGTTAAGGAAAGTGAACTGGGGATAAAATTTGAAGAACTCACTAAAATCATTTTCAAAGGTCTCGGATTAAATGTTGATGATAAGCTTAAAAACAAACTCAACACCACAAAGGACATGATGGATATCCTTATAAATTTAGGGAATGACGAAATCATTATTGTTGAATGTAAAACAAGTAAAGAAAGAAGTTACAATAAGTTTAGCGCGGTGTCTCGACAATTAAAATCGTATCAGAGTGTGGCAATTAAAAATAACTTACGCATTGTAAAGATCCTTTTGGTTTCTCCAGAGTTCAGTGATGATTTTATTTATGATTGCGAAATGGACACCGAAATGAATTTGTCCTTAATTACAGCTTCAACCTTGTCTAAAATATTCGAAACCTTTAAGACTTCGAAATATCAGGAATTTCCACACGTTTTATTTCGGGATATTGTTATTAATGAGGAACGGATTATTAAGGCATTATCGAAGTAGGGTGCCAATTGGATGGCACGATATGATGTTTTTATTTTGTTCGTCTTCGCGCGTAACCTTTGCAAACAAAGGTCAGCTTAGGGCTATAACTTGAGAGGTTTTATAAATGGCAAAAATATATGGAACAATAGAATCGTTGAAATCTCTAAAATCTGAGTTAGAAAATAAAGGGATTTCCAGATTTAATTCAGTAAAAGAAATTAATGATTTTTTGTTAAACTATAATTTTGAAAAACTCACAGTCTTAAATGATACAGCAGAAAAGTTAGAAAAAGAATATTCTGAAACGCTTATTAACTTAAAACAAAGAATTCAGAATAAAAATGAAATAATCCAATTAGAGACTGAGAGAATAGACAACCGAATATCTGATTTACTGGAAAAAATTAATTTAATTCATAAAAACGGTAACCATTTAAAAAGAATTTTATCAGAAGTAAAGCTTTATTTTCTAAAATATCAATTTAACTATTTTGTGAAAAATAAAAACAAGTTGATCGATTCATCTGTGGAAAACATCTCTGACAAAATTAAAAAGGATGAATATTTCACGAAAGAGTATGAAAATGATAGAAAAAACTTGATTGAAAAAAGAGCAAAATCTGAAATTGAAAAATTAGAATATACACGTAATGTTTTAGAAAATTCAAGAAACTTAATTTCAGGAG
>JBARDR010000302.1:0-1503 GCA_049795335.1 Gelidibacter sp.
ATGCCAGATTTACATCGTTCAGAACAAAAATGGCCTACATCGTCTTGATGGCGACTATACTGTATTTGGTAAGGTAATTAATGGAATGGATGTGGTGGACAAAATTGTAGCGGTTGCTCGAGACCAAAGCGACCAACCCCTAACGCCGATCACTATGGATATTAATGTGATTTCAATTCCTCAATCTGAATTTGACGCTTTAGTGAAATTGAAGTAAAATCACGCAATATTTTTAGAAATTATAAGCTAAATACGGAGCATCAGCATTACAACATATTAATACTTCGGTCGCTCCTATATTACAAATAATCTTTTGTTATTTCGAACTGAGGCCGTACGCCCAATAGAGTTCCATCATATTATCTCGCCATTCTAAATGCATCCACAATTGCGTTTCAGGCCTTCAAAAACAACTTAAATGCGTCAATATTTGACCCATAACAGCATCTTTTTCTCTTTAACTTTAAGGTGTGATTTTGGAAGCATTGACGAGACCACACAAATCTTTCTGTGCATTCAAATTCATATACTTTTTAATTAAATCTTAAAAACTAGAATTATGAAAATTATGCACAAAATGTTGATTGTTTGTATTTTCACCTCTATGAGCTACTTTACGCAAGCTCAAGATAATATGTCGTTTGACAAATCACAAAAATTTTACTTTCGCGTCAGTGCGGGCTATAGTTTTGAATCCGGAAAAACCGAATTCAACAACGCCGATCCTAACGGCCTTACGGGCATTATGCAATCTACGGATGTCACGGTTAATGCAGACGGCTCTTCGGTCAATGTAAAATCACTGAACGGAACAGTCGGTGCAGGTTTAAAAGCAAACCTTACCTTTGGTTATATGTTCAACCCACATATTGGAGTAGAACTAGGCGCCAGCTATTTTCACGGTGATAAAACCATGATAGGCCGGTTAAGAAGTCCGCAGGCCATTTCTGAAGAAAACACGTATTTGAGAGGTGTTGATGTAGCGCCAGGAATTTTCTTGACACCAAACTTTAAAATGTTAAACCCTTACGCGCGTATCGGATTAATTGTGCCTGTCGCCGGCAAACTCACTATTGAAACTATGGCAAGAAAACCAAATGGCGGCGGGGCAGGCACCGACTTAGTGGTAGAAGGCAAGAGTGAAGTTAAAGCGCAATTTAGTGTGGGGTATTTTGGAGCCTTAGGCGTCATTTATCCAATTACTGATAATTTGAGCATCTTTGGAGAGGCTGAAATCAAGAATTTAAGCATTAAAAGCAAATCTGCAAAAATTATTGAATACAGCACAACCGCCATCACCAACGGGCAGTCGCAACTAATACCTGGACAACAATTGGCCGACCTCCCTGTTTATGAAAAGGAGTTTGAATTTACGGATGAGTACAATCAAAGCACTACAACACCTCCAAACCAGAACGAAGCAAGAAAAATCCCAACCCAACTTGTAAACGCAAGCGGTATTGGCATTAATGTTGGTGTGAGATTTACGCTATAATCCAAAAC
>JBARDR010000303.1:0-1538 GCA_049795335.1 Gelidibacter sp.
CCTTATATGAATCAGCTACATTTGGGAAGGATCAACCAAAACAAACACCGACATAGGGTATATATACGTCACTCCCTTTAGCTGATGACATATATACACATGTTATAGGCAAGCTTAAAACAAAACCATATGAAGATAGACAAAGACTTCTTTTTTGACGCAACAGCAAAACTAACTGTTGCAATTTCTAATTCAGCTTTGAGGAAATATGCTTTAAATTTCGACGCTTGCTCCAAACTTGAAGGAGAACTTCCTATATTATTGGATACTAATATTCTCTTAGGCTATTATGGAATGTCTCAGACTGAAAAGGAAAAATTAATTGAATTTCTTGACAAACTCCAAGACAGAATAATTTTAACTAAACAAGTTGAAGAAGAATTTTTAAGAAATAGACTTACTGTAATAAAGAAAGACTTTTTCGGACCTTTAAATAAAATTGCCGAAGATTATGGAAAAATGAGAGGTGATATCGAAGGACTTCTTAGAAATTTCCGTGACAATAAAAAGAAAATACTCTCTCAAGATTATCCTGATTTGTTTAACAAACTTCAAGAAATTGAAGAAGATGTAAAAGCGACTATAAACAATGAAACTTTCGTAACACAAGTTAAAGAAAGAGTTGAAGAAACGACATCTAATCACAAAAATATTGCTCTAATAGATGGGTTACTTGAGAAAATTTCGAAATTTAAAATAACCAATCCTTTGGAACAGGATGAAATTGAATTTTTAAAAGTGCAGTATGAAAAACAAGTTGAAGATTATAAAAATGAAAAAGAAGTAAGTAGGTGGAAAATCGCTTTACCTGGTTGTGGAGAAACAAAAGATGATGCAATAGGTGATTATCTGATTTATCACGAAGCTTTGAAATATATGAGTGAAAATAAAACCTCGCTTATATTTTTGACTAATGATGTAACTAAAGGAGATTGGCTACAATTCGACAAAAACCCTCATAATCATTATATAGAGCAAACTTTTAGGCTAACTGAAGAAATATTCTACATTATTCACGCAGAAAAAACATTAACAGAAATATCATTTGAAAACATTCATAACTCTCCTACTGAAATAGCATATGAAGTTTCACAGGATAATGAGGATAAAGACAAGGAATATGAAAGTACAATTATAAACATAGATACAATTAAAGGATTTGGTTTTATTTTCACCAAGGAAGAAAATTTATATTTTAGTCACGCAGATTACGATGGCGATTTTAGAGACTTGAAAATAAATGATGTCGTCAAGTTTCAAATTGGACGAAATTTCAATGGACAACCTAAAGCCGTAAATGTAAAATTAATAATATATGACTTTAAAGACCCTACAAATCAAGTTCTCAAGAGTGTAATAAGCCATATAAATCAATACAGAGGCATAGGCTTTATATCGCACCAACCTGAAAATTTATACTTTCATCAACAATTCCTTCACAACAAAGACGATTTTTCAAAATTAGAAGTTGGACAAGAGGTTGAATACATAATTGGACTAAATGACGAAGGAGAAAAAATAGCTAGAAAATTAAGACC
>JBARDR010000304.1:0-1961 GCA_049795335.1 Gelidibacter sp.
TGCTAACGCCACCTTGACCACCACGCAAGGTGCAGTGTCTGTTACTGGCTATTTCAAAAACGGAACGACCATGGAGTTTGATGCGGATCTTTCCATTGAAGACTACAAACTGAACGAATTGCTTCAAAACGAACAATTGGGCACTTTAAGCTTAATCGTAAAAGCGAACGGAAAAGGTCATAACATCAACGATCTCGATGCGAATGTCGAAGCCATAATTTCGAATTTTAAATACAACAAGTACGACATCAAGGATCTAAAATTGGTGGGAGACATCAAAAATGGACACGGCAAAGTCACTTCAAAATACAAGGATTATAACTTGGACATGGAGTTGTACGGCGCTGTCGTTTTAGACTCTATATCACCCGAAGCCACCCTCGAACTTAATATTATTGGTGCCGATTTGCAGGCTTTAGGCCTCATGGATCGCGAGGTTAAAACAGCCATGAAAATTTATGTCGATTTCAAAGGAAACGCCACAGATTATGATGTGGCTGCTATTGTGGATAATGGCGTTATGATATATGACAACAAATCTTATTTGACCGGCGATTTGAATGCCTTAGCACATGTGACCAAGGACACAACTTCAGTTTCCATTAAAAACAAAGTGATCGATGTCTTGCTTCAATCTAACACTGACCCACAAACTTTTGTCAAATCTGTAAGACGTCATTTGTTCAGCTATTTCTATCATGATGAAAAAGTGCCCGATACTATTACCAATCCGGTAAATTTAAAATTTAGAGGCAAAATCATTCAGGCGCCCATTTTAAATCAGGTCTTTTTGGTCAATGTCAAAGATTTGGACACCGTTAAAATTGATGTCGATTTTAACGAAATAGAGCGAAAACTGAAAGCTAATATTACGGCGCCACATATTAATTATAGTGGTTATGAGCTGGATAGTTTGGCTTTTTCTATGGATACTGACCAGGATAAATTTATTTTTGATCTGGGTTTCAACAGAATTAAAGCGGGACCATTCGATATCCCAAAAACGAAAATTACCGGAGACCAATTCAATAATGAACTCTCTTTAGCATTTACGGCGTCTCATAAAAACGAGATCCTGACCCAGATTACCAGTAAAATTACGGGCCACAGGAATAATTTACGCTTTCATGTGAATCCTGAAGATCTGATTTTAAATAAAACACCATGGTTTACGCCAGAGGACAATGAAATTCTGATGAGTGAAAAGAAAATGGTTTTTAATGATTTCCTTTTTAGTCGGGAGAATCAGTCTTTTGAAATCACGGATAAACTTGCTTCTATGTCAACCGAACATATCGCTGTCCATTTTCAGAATTTCAAACTGAGTGAATTCTTAGATTACCTTAATCCTGAAAAGAGTCTGGCTACCGGAAATCTCAATGGCGATTTCATTCTGGAATACCCTTTTACCAATACAGGTATTATTGCCGATTTAGATGTTTCGGCCTTGAGCTTGATGCAAGTTGATCTGGGCAATTTGAGCCTTGACGCGAAATCACTCGGAAATAATAGTTATGATTTTAATGTCGATATGAACGGCGGCGAAATCGATCTGGATTTAAAAGGCGATTATGTAGCAATTCCAGGTGGTGCCAAACTCGATTTGAATTTGGACATCAACAAATTCAACATGAAAGCACTTACCGGATTCTCACAAGGTGAACTCACGGAAACTGACGGCAGCTTTTCAGGGAAATTTAAATTGGATGGCACCCTCGCCGAACCAAAATATGAAGGCTCTCTTAATTTCAATAATGCCGATTTCAAGATAAAGAAGTTCAATGCAGGGTTTAAACTTGCGAATGAAACTATAACTATTGACAACCTTGGGATGTCTTTGGATAATTTCACCATTAGGGACGAAAATAAAAACACCTTGGTCGTTTCGGGTAAAATAGGTCAGAAATCCTTTATCAACCCAACCTTTGATTTAAAGATTACTGCTGATAATTTTCAAGTAC
>JBARDR010000305.1:0-9477 GCA_049795335.1 Gelidibacter sp.
GGGCAGGCCCCATGTATTAAAGGGTTTAAAGTTTTTTTGCTTTTAACACTTCCTTTTTTCCTTCGAAATAAACGATGAGACGCTCAAAAAGCAGGACTCATTTCCATAAAGCTTTATGAGCTTTAAACAATTCATACTTAATCATTAAAAACAATTGTCAAATCGTCCGTAAACTCTATATTTGCGCGTTGAAAAATTTGACTTAAAAAAATTAAAGTAATGCAAAACAAAGGATTAGTAAAGCTGTTTGCTGTGTTATTTGGTTTGGTAAGTATTTACCAATTATCATTTACATTCAAAGCGAACCAGATTGATGATCGTGCCGAGGAATATGCGTCGCGTAAATCTGATGACCCAATAAAACGAGCAGCAGATGAGGCAAGTTATTTAGATTCCATTTCAAACCAAAAGGTTTTTGACATGGGTATTGCAAGTTATACTTACAATGAGGTAAAAGACAAGGCCATGAACTTGGGTCTTGACCTTAAAGGTGGTATTAACGTTATTCTTCAAATTTCTGTAAAAGATATTTTAAAAGGTCTTTCAAACAACAGTAAAGACCCTGTTTTTAATAAGGCTTTAGATGATGCTACTGAGCTTCAGAAAACAAGTCAGAATCCTTATGTAGATGACTTTTTTATCGCTTTTGATAAAATAAAAGGCAATCAGAAATTAGCGTCTCCAGAGATTTTTGCCAACAGAACCTTAAGTGAAGAAATCACTTTTGATATGTCTGATCGCGCGGTACAGCCAATCATCAGAAAAAAAGTTGACGAATCTATTATCTCTGCCTTTGAAGTATTGCGTAAGCGTATTGATAAATTTGGAGTTACTTCTCCAAACATTCAGCGTTTAGGAAATACAGGTCGTATCCTTGTAGAGCTTCCCGGAGCCAAGGACGTAGAGCGTATCAAAAACCTATTGCAAAGTACGGCTCAATTAGAGTTTTGGGATGTTTATAAAGGTGAGGAATTCCTTCCGTTTTTAGCGCAAGCTAACGAAGCTTTAAAGCCTTTAGTAAACAAAGCCGTTAAAAGCGAAGTTGTTGAATCTGAAATTGTAACTGATACAATTGATGATGCCGATAGTAAAATAAAGGAATTGACTGGTGTCATCGCCCAAACAGATTCAACTGAAGTTGGCGAAAACCCAATCTTGGATTTATTAAGAGGTTACGGTTCAGGTGGTCCGGTAGTGGCTACTTTTGAAGCAAAAGATAAAGATCAAATCATGGCTTATTTAAACATGCCACAAGTCCGATCTTTATTGCCAGCCGATCAGCGTTACGTGAAATTTGCATGGGGAATCCAAGCAAAAAACAGTGAATTTGTCGATTTATATGCCATTAAAGGTAACAGAGATAATACACCAGAATTGAGTGGAGCTGTTATCACGGATGCAAGTCAACAATATACCCAAAGAAATCAACCTTCTGTCAGCATGCAAATGAACACAAAAGGCGCTAAGATTTGGGAGGAAATGACTGGAAGAGCTTATGCTCAACAAAGTCAAATTGCTATCGTTCTTGATGATATTGTATATTCTGCTCCAGGGGTGACTACAGGTCCTATTTCTGGTGGAAATTCAGAAATCTCAGGATCTTTTACACTTAACGAAGCGATTGACTTAGCAAACGTATTAAGAGCTGGTAAATTACCTGCAAAAGCTGAAATCGTTCAAGCGGACGAAGTTGGTGCATCATTAGGTCAAGAGGCTATTCAAAGTGGTTCGTCGTCTTTCTTGATTGCATTGGGCTTAGTATTAGTTTGGATGGTTGTTTATTATGGTAGAGGTGGTTTATTTGCCAACGTTGCCTTATTATTGAATATCTTATTGATTTTTGGTGTGCTTTCGGGACTAGGAGCTGTTTTAACGCTTCCTGGTTTAGCGGGTATCGTTTTAACCATTGGTATGTCGGTGGATGCGAACGTGATCATCTTTGAGAGGATTAAAGAAGAATTAGCGAAGGGTAAGGGACAACTTGAAGCTGTAAAAGATGGTTTTAGTAATGCATTATCTTCTATTTTAGATGCGAATATCACAACTTTATTAACGGCAATCATTTTATTTGTATTTGGTACTGGTCCAATCAAAGGATTCGCAACGACCTTAATCATCGGTATTATAACCTCACTATTTACTGCAATTTTCATCACAAGATTATGTATCGATTGGTATATCAGTAAAGGTAAAAAACTGAGCTTCTCAACACCAGTTACAAAAGGTCTTTTCCAAAACCTGAATATTGATTTCATAGGAAAAAGAAAAGTGGCCTATGTTATTTCTGCAATAGCTGTTGTATTGAGTATATTCTCTTTATTCACAAATGGCTTAGATCAAGGTATTGATTTTGTTGGAGGTAGAACGTTTCAAGTGCGTTTTGATCAAGAAGTGAATCCAGAAGAAGTTAAGGCTGATGTATTAGAAGCGTTTGGAAGTGCTGAGGTAAAAACAATCGGTAGTTCCCATCAATTAAAGATTTCTACTAAATATATGGTTGATGTCAATACTGCTGAAGCAGATGACCAGGTGCAATCAGAACTTTTCGAAACTTTAGCGAAATATCTTCCAAAAGGTATGACTTTCGAAGAATTTAAGACGGGTTCTGGAGATAAGAAAATAGGACAGATGTTCTCAAGTAAAGTGAGTCCAACCATCGCTGATGATATTAAAACAGAGTCATTCTGGGCTGTTATAGGATCGCTGGTAGTGGTGTTCTTATATATCCTCTTGCGTTTTAAAAGATGGCAATTCTCCTTTGGGGCCGTTGCAGCTTTAACGCACGATGTGATCATTGTATTGGGTATATTCTCGTTTGCGTATACCTTTATGCCGTTCTCGATGGAGATTGATCAAGCGTTTATTGCATCCATTTTGACCGTTATTGGTTACTCACTGAATGACACGGTTATTATTTTTGACAGAATTAGGGAAACCGTTCTGGAACGTGGCGGATTTGCAGGTGGTCGTAATGTCAACTTTGCGATCAACAGTACGATCAGTAGAACCTTGAACACGTCATTAACCACTTTGGTGGTGTTGTTGGCCATGTTCTTATTGGGTGCAGATTCATTGCGAGGCATGTTATTTGCTATTATTGCTGGTATCGTAATAGGTACGTACTCTTCTATATTTTTAGCAACGCCAGTCATGTTTGATAGTTTAAAAGATAAAGGTGAAGCTCTTGGTGAGGGTTCAAAAATATAAGGTTATTAAAACCTTTTAGAATATAAAAATGCCGCTCATTGAGCGGCATTTTTTGTTTTTATAAGATGACTGAAAGGTTTTAAAAGGGGGAAATCCTATTGTTTGAGGAGTGGTAATAATTTATGCATTGGGCTTGAGTGATCTTAATTACTTAATGTCTTTCTTAATGATTATACTTTAAAACCATTTAGGCATTAAGATAATTAAGGTGCTTGTGTTTTGAGATGAAATGGCAATCAAGGAATATTGTTGTTTTCAACTTCAACTTCAACTTCAATTTCGAATCGGATTTCAATCCAATCTCTTGTACTCAATTTTATCCCCAACTTTCAATTCCCATTGATCTGCTAAGCCTCCATTAATTTCTAAAACATATTTGGCAGGAACATTTGAAGGTAAAGAAGCTTCACTGTATGGCTGGGCATTCTTCTGAAAGCTCACTATGTTTTTGTCCGCATCAATATATATAATGTCTAAGGAAAATTTGGTGTTCTTCATATAGAACGCATGATAATCTTCCTCTGGAAATACAAATAACATGGCTTGGTCTTGTCCCATCGAATCACGATACATTAAGCCGGTTTGGGTTTGATACTCATCATCGGCAATTTCGATATCCAAATTCTTAATGATGCTGTCATTAGCTGTTTTTAGAATCAGTTCACCTTCTTTCTTGAATTCGACCACAACTGGTTTTACCGTTTTTTGATCGTCTTTACAAGATTGAAATTGAAAGGAAAAAGCACTTAAAGTAAGTATGAATATGAGTTTAAATGCAGGTTTTTTCATTAGGTCAATTATTTTTGGGTTTGTAAGCAAACATAAAGTACAGGCCAATTAGAATAAAAGGAATGCTTAGCATTTGACCTGTGTTAAGTACAGAGGTTGCGATGTATTCATGTTCGCTTTGAGGTTCTTTGAGAAATTCCACAAAAAAGCGAATTGCCCAAAGAAGAACTAAAAAGAGTCCAAATAGAAATCCTTGTTGCTCGCTTTTTTTGGTTTTCCAGTAAAAAAACCAAAGTAAGATAAATACAAAAACATAACAGACTGCTTCGTAAAGTTGCGCTGGATGACGCGGGAAAGCTTCACCATTTTGGGCGAAAACCACTCCGAAATCAGTGCCTGTGGGCTTACCTACAATCTCAGAGTTGATAAAGTTACCAAGCCTTACAAAAACAGCACCTGAAGCGACAGGAACTACCACGCGATCCAAGATCCAAATGACCGATTTGTGCAATACTTTTTTATTGTAGAGGTACATGGCAATGATCATCCCTATTGCGGCTCCATGGCTTGCCAAGCCTTGAAATCCTGTAAATTCAAACCCGCCCTTAAATTTAACCGGTAAGAAGATGCTGAAAAAGTCTTCTGAAAACAATTCACGTTGATAGAAAATAACATGGCCCAAACGCGCGCCAAGCATAATCCCAATCACGGAATAAATAAATAAGGAATCTAAAGCTTCTTCAGATTGCTTTTCGTTTTTAAAAATTCGCTTCATTATAAAGAAACCCAAAATAAAGGCCACAATCCACATCACACTATAAAAGTGTAATGTAAAACCAAGAATATCTATGCCTTTCGAAGGATCCCAAACAATTTTAAGTGCGTGCATTGTATATAATTTAATTAGAAGGGTAAATATAATATTTTGAAAAGTAATAAGCGCCCAAGGTTTCGAATTTTACGAAAGCTTTAGTAAAACGGAGTGATTGCTATTAAATATAAAGACAGTATTTTAAGAGGAGACAGGTACTTTTTAGAAAGTTATTCCGATCAGTCCAAAATTAATTTGAAATTATTAGTGCGTCTTATTTTAGTCGCTCAAGGTTTTGACACGAATTTTCACAAATTCATCCGTTTCCTCAAAATACAATTGTAAATGATTTACTAGAAATTTCACGAACGGTACAGACTTTTAGTCTGTTTAAAAAAGACTTACAAGATGAATAATTGGCCGAATATAAAAAGTGCTATTTGTCTTCCTTCTCTGGAACGGGATCATAGCCGCTGCCACCCCAAGGGTGACAACTAAAAATACGCTTTGTCGCCAACCAACCGCCTTTAAAAAGACCATGTTTTTCTAAAGCTTCTTTGGTATATTGGGAACATGTCGGTTGAAACCTGCAACTGGCAGGCGTTAATGGGGAGATAAAGGTTTGATAGACTTTAATCAGCAACAAAAACGGATATGTGAGGATCTTTTTCAATGGTGTATGTTGTTTAGTTGTGAGTTGTTAGATTATCATTTCATCATACTCTGCTGGTTTATAAAACAGATTATATGCCTTAATGACTCAAGTAGAAGTAAATTCTATGTGTTATTCAGACAACACGACTCCACAACAAACAACCAACGACAAACAATTCCACAAAACATTAATTGGTCGTAAAAGTCGTTCCGTCTTTACCGTCATTCAATTGAATTCCTGCCGTAGCGAGTTCATCACGTATTTTATCAGAGGTTGCAAAATCTTTATTCGCTCGTGCGTCTTGTCTTAATTGGATTAAAAGTTCCACAGCTCCTGAAAGTTTTTCTATGCCGTTTTCAGATTGTGTCACGTTGACCAATCCTAAAACATCAAACACAAAAATATAAACCGTATTCTTTAATACGTTGAGATCGTCTTGAGTTATCGTGGCGGTTCCTTCTTTTATTTGATTAATGAATTTAACGGCCTCAAACAAATTGGCTATGAGTATTGGCGTATTGAAATCGTCATTCATCGCCTCATAACACTTGTGTTGCCATTCTTTAATATCAAATGTTGAGGTCGATCCCGCTTTTAATTCGTCTACCATATTAATGGCATCCATCAATCTGAAAAAACCTTTTTCACTCGCTAAAAGGCCATTATTGGTAAAGTCTAAAATACTTCTATATTGGGCCTGAAGCATGAAAAATCGAGCCACACTTGGTAAATATGCTTTGGTGATATGGGGATTATTTCCTGAGAAAATCTCCGTTGGTAAAATGAAATTCCCGGTCGATTTAGCCATTTTCTTGCCATTCATGATCAGCATATTAGCATGCATCCAATAGTTTACAGGAGCTTTATCATTACAGGCTTCGGCTTGAGCAATCTCGCATTCGTGATGTGGGAATTTTAAGTCCATTCCACCACCATGGATATCGAAATGATCACCCAAATATTTAGTGCTCATAGCGGTGCATTCTAAGTGCCAACCAGGAAAACCATCACTCCAAGGTGAAGGCCAACGCATAATATGTTGCGGTTCGGCTTTCTTCCAAAGGGCGAAATCCTGTGGGTTTTTCTTGTCACTCTGTCCATCAAGTTCACGTGAATTGTGCATCAAATCTTCAACGTTACGCTTGCTTAAAATGCCATAAGGTTTATTTTCATTGTACTTTAATACATCAAAATACACAGAACCATTTATTTCGTAAGCCAGTCCTTTTTTGAGAATGTTTTTAGTAATTTCAATTTGTTCAATGATATGCCCAGTGGCGGTTGGCTCAATGCTTGGCGGTAAAAAATTGAACTTATTTAAAATGTTATGAAAATCAACCGTGTAGCGTTGAACAACCTCCATTGGTTCTATTTCCTCTAAACGTGCTTTTTTTGCAATACGGTCTTCTCCTACATCGGCATCGTTTTCCAAATGTCCGGCATCAGTAATATTTCTGACATATCTTACCTTATAACCCAAATGTTTCAGATAGCGAAAAATGACGTCAAAG
Source organism: Gelidibacter sp. (assembly GCA_049795335.1). Lineage (GTDB taxonomy): Bacteria > Bacteroidota > Bacteroidia > Flavobacteriales > Flavobacteriaceae > Gelidibacter. The sequence goes on from JBARDR010000305.1 coordinate 6,914, forward strand.
GACATAAAGGTTCTTACATTTCCCAAATGGACGTTGCTATAAACAGTCGGTCCACACACATACATGCCAACATAACCTTCAATTATGGGTTTAAATGTTTCCTTTTCTCCTGATAGGGAGTTGTATAATCTGATCTGGTTATCTTTGTAAAGTGGCATTTGTGTTTGTTGTTTGGTGTGAGTTGTAAATTGTTTGCTATGCTACGATTTCAAAAGTAATTTCTCAATGCATTTATTTTGTTGTAATGGATTCAATGGCTTTTCTAATATCTAACTAGTTCTCTGCAGAAATAAAATTCAGTTCCTTAAAAATTATAAATTGGTTTAAAAGTTCGATAGCTGAATTATATGCCATGGTCATAAAGTGAGCTTTGTCTTTATTAGTCAGTCCAGCAGAACCTTCAGCAATATTTCAAGAAACTGAAACTGAACGCCCTCGCATTTGTGATGTTAGTCCAAACTTTTTATCAGAAGGAAATAATTTTGTAGCATGATAAGTTTTAACCGCTAATGTTATAGCTTCTTTCCAAACTTCCAGTTTTTCAAACGAAAATATAGCATGTTATAAAAGTTTAAGTTGCTATGTTAAAAGTAATATATTGTATCAGAACTAAAAAATCGAACTTAACCCTCTGACTTTTATAATTTAACAATAAAGAACTCCACAGCTCACAGAATTAAAACTGCGTATCTAACTTAATATAATCTAAAAATTCCCGACGGGTTTCTTGCTTTTTAAAGGCACCACCAAACTCTGCTGTTACCGTGCTGCTTTCAATATCCCTAATACCACGTGAGTTCACGCATAAATGTTTGGCATCAATAACGCAAGCTACGTCATCAGTACCTAATACCTGTTGTAATTCCTTTACCACTTGAATGGTTAAACGTTCTTGTACCTGAGGACGTTTGGCGTAATAATCAACAATGCGGTTCATTTTGGATAAACCTACAACAGTGCCGTTGCTGATATAAGCAACATGTGCTCTTCCTACAATTGGCAATAAATGGTGTTCGCAAGTAGAGTATAGGGTAATGTTTTTTTCTACCAACATTTCACCATACTTGTATTTGTTCTCAAAAGTGGATGCGTTCGGTTTTTTCTTTGGGTTTAATCCTCCAAAAACTTCGTTGACAAACATCTTTGCCACACGTAAGGGTGTGCCTTTTAGACTGTCATCATTAAGATCTAATCCTAAGGTTTCTAAAATATGGCGAACATCTTCTTTGATGATATCTATCTTTTCATCTGAAGAAAGTTTAAATGCATCACTGCGCAAAGGTGTATCTGATGATGTGCCAATGTGGTCATCACCAAAGGTGTCAATATCTTGAATATTCTTATCTGTTTTCATAGTCATTTTGTAAATCGATCACTGTCACAAACCCTATTGTTCTAGCGTTTTGATTGAAATAAGATGCAAAGATAAACAAATATAAAATCATAACATTAGGATGCAGATGATTTTGCTTTTGCTTAAGCTGAAATTTTAAAACCTGTAATTATGGCCTAAAATATATGGTTTAATAAACGAAACGCACTAGGAATTCAGGGTTTAAGATTTATGGAATAGCAATATTTAATAGATGCTAAAAGCAAAAAGCACCCTAGAAAGAGTGCTTTTGCAAATCATTGTTTTCATTAAAGTTTTATAAACTAAAACCTAGGGTCAAGGTGAAATTCGAATTTTTGCTATCAATTTGAGCAGCATCCGTTAAACCTACAGCATATAACTGATGGTTGTAATCTCTTTGCGCATGGTCATAAGCAACATCCAATTTGACATTTCCAAAATTATAGCCCAGCCCGAATGAGTAGCCATTCAAATTACCATAAAAAGAATCGTTTTCATAAGGGCTTTCTTCAAATCGGTAGCCACCTCTAAAGCTTACTTGCTGAATTCTGTATTCACCGCCTAATCTGTAGGTAGAAGCATTTCTTAAAGTCTTGCTCATAATACCGTTCTGCGAAGCGAAGTATGGATCAGAGGTTGGTTTGAATTTTGTATTTCCATAATCTTTTAAAGAATAATCAAAACTGATAAGACCATTTGTTCCGAAAATATAGGCCAAGCTTCCAGTAATTTTGCCAGGAGTCTGCAACTTATAATCGGGATAAACGTTTACGACACGAGGATCTATTATTTGAGATAAATTGTCGCTTCCCACTGTGCCAAGATATTGTGTGGTTTCTTCAGAAATGTTGTACCAGGTCGGTGAGTTGTAGGACAAGCCAAGACGTAAAGCTTCATTGATTTTTCCAATGGCACCAATTTGAAAAGAGAATCCAGAGCCAATGGTGGAGAGCGTATTTTGAAACCGCACATCTCTAATGAAAGAGCCAGCGTTAGTATTTCTTTCCTGAAGGTCCGTAAATTTGTCGTAATTGATAAAATGCGAATTCAAATTAATTCCCAAATATAAATTATCACCAAATTGCGTTGAGGCATTAAAACTGAATTTTCCATTGTATCCAGTTGCCGCGTAAGTGTAGGCCTGATCAAAGTTGTTGCCTTTAATATTAGATTGGTAAGAGGTGTTGTCATCCGCATCTACACCGGGTTC
>JBARDR010000306.1:0-6805 GCA_049795335.1 Gelidibacter sp.
GTCTTTATATCTTTGAACTAAAAGGTCTCCATTTTTTCGCTCCGTTATGGCATAATGAATCCCGCCTAACCATTCAGGCTGACCATCTTCAGCATAACTTAACACTTTTCCAATATCCATTACCCAAACCCAATGACCATCCTTATGTTTAATGCGGACTTCGTTTTTAAAACCCGATGAGTTTTGAGTAATATGCTCCTTTATAAGGTGTCGTGATCTTTTTAAATCATCTGGATGGGTCAAATTATCCCAAAAATTATTTTCCTTCTGCTGAAGTTCTTCTAAAGTGTAACCAATGATTTTTGCACAACTTTCATTAAACACCACTTTTTCAGTAATCAAATTGTACTCCCAGGTACCGATACCACTGCTATTTAAAATGTCATTATCTCTCTGTTGTTGACGTGTGACTTTTAATTCGTGGTTTTTTTGATCGGTAATATCCTTAAATGCTATAAAAATATACTGCTTTTTTTGCCCAGGACGGGGTTTATGGTAGATATGAGTTTGCATCCATAAAACGTTTCCATTTTTATGAATGAATCGGATATCGGTACAGCCTGTATGTTCCGCATTTGAAATATTCTGAATTTGTTCCGTGAAATTTTGTAAATCTTGAGTGGATATAAAGTCTTTCCATGCAACCACATCCGTTGGTTTATAGCCTAATAAAGTTTTGAAATTTTCACTGATGTTTAATATGTCTGGTCGTGATTTTTCAGCAAAGCAGACACCGTCGTAGAGTTTAGAACGAAATAACTCGTAAATCGTAGAGTCAACAGGTGAGAAGTGCCCTGAATGTGGTTGAAGTTTGACCAAATTTAATTTCGTTTTGGGATAAAATTATAAAGATATCTTTTATTTGAATCAAAGCAATAAAAACGAAAATTTAATTTATTCAGGGACTATGAATAACAATTTATCAAGGAAGATTAAAGGGTTTTAGTAGTATTTGGAACGTTCGAAATAGGTCATAGTTTTTAAAAAACAGCAAAAAAATGATTTTAGCCATTTGATCTACTTCTGAGATACAATTTTAATTTGGGCATTTAATAACACAACTGCGTTTTGAGCATGAAAATGGTAAACACTTCCAAATCATTGACTGTTGGAGTTGTTGGTTCATGAAAATATATAAATCTAACGTTTGAATAGGTTTATATGATAAAGATGGGGCATCTCATTGGTGTCGTGCTGACTAAAATGTGGCATTAAAAATGGATGTAATTGTTGATTTTAATCTCTTTGGCCTTTAAATCAAACATTAAATTATATAGCCCAAAAAACGTTCGGTTCATATAAATGAAATGTTTGGAACCTCGATTTCCATTCATTTTGCGGAGTTCGGTGCTTTTTGAATAGCGTTGGCCCAATTCGGTTATTTTACCAAAAAACTCAGCATCTGAAAAATCGAAAGTCTCCGAATGAAAGGGTTGGGTAAACAAACTCAATAATTCATGAAACATGGCCGTGAAAAATTCAGCCTCATCTTTGGAATCGTCTTCTCGTAAAATTTCTAATTGGTATAGTTTTTCGATGAAAAAAGCTTTATTGGAAATGTTTTCTGGTTTTGCCAATTCAAAATAGGGCACATAAAAATCGTCAGGAATGGTTTTCATGCAACCAAAATCTAAAGCAATTAAGTTGTGTTCTTTAGATACCAAGAAGTTTCCAGGATGCGGATCAGCATGCACTTTTTTCAACTTATGGATCTGGAACATATAAAAATCCCATAGCGCTTGTCCTAACTTATTCGAGAATTCCTGGTTGATATTATTGGCGGTAAACTCTGACAAATGTTCGCCTTCCATATAATCCATGGTAATGATGCGTTCCGAAGATAATTCTTCATAATATTGAGGAAACAAAAGGTTAGGAATGTGCGAACAAGCAGCAGCAATCTCTTTGCTTTGCTTCATTTCTAATATATAATTTGTCTCCTCAATAAGTTTTCCTTCAACTTCCTTGAAATATTTGTCCGAATCCTTGCCTTTAATGTTAAACATTTTCATGGCAATTGGTTTTACAAGCGCGAGATCAGACGAAATACTTTGGGCAACTCCAGGGTATTGGATTTTCACAGCAAGTTTTTTCCCATTTTTTTCTGCAACGTGGACTTGTCCAATGCTCGCAGCGTTTACTGAAGTTGTGTTGAAGGAATCATAAAGTTCATTGGGTAATTTCCCAAAATAAGTTTTAAAAGTTTTTAGAACCAGTGGCGGCGATAAGGGCGGCACAGAAAACTGAGCCAATGAAAATTTCTCAACATACGCTTGTGGCATGATACTTTTTTCCATGCTCAGCATTTGTGCAACTTTAAGCGCACTCCCTTTCAGCTGTTTTAAGCTGTCATAAATGTCGTCAGCATTGTTTTCATTGAGTCTTGAACGTGCTTCGTCTTCAGTTTTCGTCAGTTTGTCGCCATAATATTTGAGATAGTTGACACCTACTTTAGCACCTGTGGATACTAATTTAGATGCTCTCTGAATTTTTGAAGTGGGAATTTTATCGATCGTTTTCATCTATTTCGTTTGCATTTTTTCCTTGAAGAGAAATTTTCCAAGGTCGATGACGCTTTTTAAAGGCGCAATATTGAGGACATCAAAACTCGTATTAACTGATTTTTCAATAAAAATATCTGTTTTTTCAAAAGAAGCAGATGTGTCGTCCATCCAGAACTTCATGGTCAATAATAATTGTATCCATGCCGATTCTTGAATGGCACGCTGTTGAAATTTATCAATGCGCTCTTCTTTGATTTCCAAAGTTTCAATATCTAAACTGGCGATAAAAGTGGTAAATGATTTTCTCAATTCAGATAAGGCGGCCAGACCTTTCATACTGTTTTTATAGCGCTTAAGAGCGAAAAGAACATAACTTCTATTGGCCGTCAAATTTTCGAAAAATGTAAAGTAGAAGCTTAGTAATTGGTTGCGCGCATCAAAAGATTGATAATCTTCGCTTGCAAGCAATAGTTTTAAAGTGTTATCCAAAAACACTTTAAATACATGCTTTTCAATGGCTTCAAACGATGCAAAGTATTCATAAAACTTTGATTCGTCAAAGTTGTTGGTTTTTGCGAATATATAAACAGATTTGGGATGTGTGCCATGCTCTAAAACATAATCCATGTAAAGGGAAATAATGTTTTGATCCGAAATAGATTTCTTTTTTGCCATGATTTTAATTTGAACGTAAAGATATAAAACGTTTAACATTTATATAATTACATTAAACAAAATTTAACAGTATAGTCTCAATTCATTGTGTCTCTACTCTGTTTTCAAATCATATTTCAAACCAATGAGATGTCTGACATCATCCAAAATCAACGTTAAATTCCGACTGAAATCGTAGGACATCAATGGGCTTTCGGTTTTCCCATTTCTAAGGAGATCATTGAAATGTTGAATTTCGAAATTGTATCCAAGGGTGTTACATTCAAAATTATGCGTGGTTACTTTCCCATCAATCGTAACGGTTACAGAAGTAGGTGCATGAAATCTTGAATTGATTTTGATGACGCCTTTTTCGCAATAGAAAATGGCTTCGGTTGGCGTTTTTTCTAAAAGCGTAGATTTTAAAAATGCTTTGACACCGTTATAGTAATTAAAAATAATATCACAAGAACCGTCGGCACCATTATCAAAAAATATAGCTTTGGCGTCTACATCAATAGGTTTCCCTAATGTGGACAGCGCGGCAAAAATAGGATAGATGCCAATATCCAATAAACTGCCGCCACCCAGGGATTTGTCGAAAACCCGAGACGTACTATCAAATTTGGGTAGAAATCCAAAATCAGCTTCCAGTTTTGTGATCGCACCAAATTTTCCTGACTTCAATTCCTTTAAAACAAATTGGTAATGTGGTAAAAAATAAGTCCAAAGGGCTTCCATCAGCAGGACATTGTTGATTTTAGCAACAGCAATCATGTCTTCAACTTCCTGAATATTCATCGCCAAAGGTTTCTCACACAACACTGCTTTTTTATGTTTCAGACAGAGTAGGGCGTATGCTTTATGAGAACTGTGTGGCGTTGCAATATAAACGGCATCGATATTGGGATCGGCAGCCAGACTTTCGTAATCGCCATAAGCTTTTATGGCATTATATTGTTTGGCGAACGAGTTTGCTTTTTCGTCATGCCTTGAAGCTACAGCATATAGTCGACAGTTTTCAACCTTTTGAATGTCTTGTGCGAATTTGTTAGCAATTTTACCAAGGCCTATAATACCCCAATTTATCGTTTTCATTTAGATGGAATTTTTATAAATTAAATAAGCAAAAAAGGCTAAAATGCTGATGATAATGAATAATGTAAATCGGTTATTTTTTGAGAGTTTCTTAAAGTCGATAAGCATTGCAATTATGATCGCCACAAAACATCCTACAAAATTCAACCATAAATAAGGAAGATTGATGAAACCATATTCATTCAAAAAATACAAACTCAAAATAATAGCTTGTGTAATCAGAGCCGAAATAAATACAGCATTACCTTTTACGTGCTTAAAGAAAAATGCCAACAGGAAGATCCCCAGAATATTGCCGTAAAATATGGAGCCTATTATATTAACCAATTGAATTAAGTTATCCGCTAAATAGGCTACAGAAGCAATGGCGATAGCGAGAATTCCCCATCCTAAAGTAAACCATTTTGAGGCTTTCAAGTAATGATGTTCCTCTTCATTTTCTACAAAACTACGTTTATATAGATCCATGGTTGTGGTAGAGGCCAACGCATTTAATTCGCTCGCCGTGCTTGACATGGCAGCGCTTAAAATAACGGCCAATAACAAACCAATTAAACCCCTTGGCAGATTATTTAAAATAAAGTGAATGAACACATAATCTTTATCATTAGTTTCTGCTCTAAGTGTGTTTTCAATGTTTGCCTTGTTAATTAATTCTTTTGCGGCATTTCGATTCTCCCGATCGCCATCATTGAATAACTCAATTTGATGCGCTATCACTTCAGATTTATTTTCCGCGTAAGCATTTAGCAACTTCTGTTTCCTTTGAAAAATGTGATTTTGTTCGTTCTGTAACTGCATGTATTCTTCGGCGTAGGAAGAATTCATGACCGTTTCTGTCGCCGCAGGGTTAAAATTGATAGGGGATGGGTTAAATTGGTAAAACACAAAAACCATTACGCCGACCAATAAGATGAAAAATTGCATCGGGACTTTCAAAAGTCCGTTGAAAATCAACCCCATTTGCATTTCTTTTATCGATTTCCCTGAAAGATAACGTTGCACCTGACTTTGATCTGTACCAAAATAGGAGAGCGCCAAAAATGTTCCGCCGATAATTCCACTCCAAAACGTATAGCGATTATTGAAATCAAAAGAAAAATCGAGAATGTCCATTTTTCCGCTGGCGCCCGCAATATGCAATGCTTTGTTAAATGTGATATTTTCAGGAAGATAACTGACAATTAAAAAGAAGGCGATAAACATCCCCGTGAAAATTACGGCCATCTGTTGCTTTTGGGTAATGTTCACAGCTTTGGTTCCACCAGAAACGGTATAGATGATGACCAAAATCCCTATAGCGATGATGAGTAAATTCAAATTCCAACCTAAAACAGCGGAGAGGATAATGGCCGGTGCGTAAATGGTAATTCCTGCGGCCAATCCGCGCTGAATCAAGAACAAAATAGCCGTCAGACTTCGGGTTTTGAGATCAAACCGATTTTCTAAAAACTCATAAGCCGTATAAACTTTGAGTCGATGATATAAGGGGATAAAAACCAAACAGATGATGACCATGGCAATTGGCAGTCCGAAGTAGAATTGCACAAAACCCATCCCGTCATGAAATGCTTGTCCGGGCGTGGAGAGGAAGGTAATGGCGCTGGCTTGGGTAGCCATGACGCTTAAGCCAATCGTCCACCATTTGGCCTCATTGCCGCCTTTAAGAAATTCTTCAACGTTTTTACTGCCTCGGGTTTTCCATGTGCCATAGGCAACAATAGTGAAAAGTGTCCCTATGAGAACAATCCAATCTAATGTATGCATGTTAGAAGGATTTCGTGATAAAGTAAAACAAAATAATATACACGGCATTGGCAACCAATACTAAGGTGTATGATTTTTTCCAAACTTCTTTTAGTGGTTGTTTTTCCATAGTTTTTATTCTTTTGCCACGAATACACGAATGTTTTTCAATTTCTCAGTGAAGCGCTGTGTTTTTCAGGGAAATTCAGTGAAATAGCTTTTAAATGTTTTTTTTAAAAACCTATCAGGTTTCTAAAACCTGACGGGTTTGCGATTTAAGATTATTTTTTTAATTGTTGATCGGTTTTTATAGCTTCTTTCCCGACAGAGAGCATATTGGCAAACAAACGGAATGCGCCAGCGACACCTTCAGGGAATTCCCTGAAAAAACTCAATCCCGTATAAATATAATGACCTTTTCCATATTTAGCGATTAATAAGCTGCCTTCCTGTGGAGATTCACCCTCGTCATGCATTGACAATATTGGTGTGAACTCTTTTGACCATTTATTAGGAAAATAGAGGCCGCGTTCTTGCACCCAACCTTCAAAATCTTTTTGGGTAATTTTATTCGGATAGTTGAGCAGTTCGCTATTGGGATTTAAGAATTTAACTTCTGCGTTTTCATCCGTAACACGGTCGCGTGATAATTGTAAAGGATAGGGCGTCAATTGATCGACAATAATTCCCGTATTTATATTATACTGAACAATTAAATTGCCACCTTGCTCAACAAAATCAAACAATTGTTGCTGTTTAAATTTTAAGGCAACGACCGTGTTGTAGGCTCTAATGCCTACAAC
>JBARDR010000307.1:0-3340 GCA_049795335.1 Gelidibacter sp.
CTATTGTACCGACTTCTGTTCTGCACTTCACCAAGAAATGCAAGGTTATGTTCGTGTGAGTCCAGCAGATTCAAACATCGAATTATCTTGGAGCCTAGGCGAAGATTAAATTGAAATAAGTTATCAATTATAAGGGTAGGGAAATTTTGTTTTAGTGTTTATTTCCATACCTATAAGGCGAGAGTTGATTTATCGCTCTCGCCTTTCTATTCCAGCGCGGTTGCTGATGTCCTAGTAAAGGCAGGAATCTCAAATAAAACGGGATAATTCATCATACATGCAGGTATAATGCAACCGTTTTAATGATGATTATCAAAACGGAATTGAGTATTAATTAAAAAACGACTCCTGTTCACAGGAAGTAATATTATGAGAAAAGCTGGTATAATAATGATCATAGGATCCCTATTGTTATTAGGACTGTTTAAGTTCCCGTTGTGGAACATTATGCTCGGCGCTCCTCAGTACCCAGACCCACTTGGGATGAATATTTATATTCAAGGTATAGAAGGTGTTGAAGAATTTGATATTAAAAATATTGACGGTCTTAACCACTACATCGGGATGAAAACCATTCCCAAAGTAGAAGAAATGTGGGAGTTTGAAGTGTTTCCTCTGGTTATAGGGATTATGGTAGGACTTGGAGTCATCATCGGTTTGCTGGGTTTCTTTGGAAAAGTGAGTTACAAATGGTTTCTCGGTTGGTTCATCGTGATGTCTATCTTGGGGATCATGGGAATGTACGATTTTAACCTATGGCTCATCGAATACGGGACTGATTTAGATCCGAAAGCAATCATGAAACTTGAAAACATGGATGGCACACCAATGACTTATAAACCGCCACTAATTGGTTATCAAAAGATGCTTAATTTTGATGTGGATTCTTGGCCAGCAACTGGAGCTTATATGATATTCATCGGTATGATGCTTACCGTAGTAGCCTTCTTTGTTGGAAAAAATGCCTTTAAAAAAGTTGCTTAATTTGTTTAGGTTATTTCAACCTAAACCAACAAGAACAACAAATAGGAGATTTAGTATTAAATATTAAACATATAAATAGATGAAACAGTTTATTTTTCTAGGAATTATAAGCCTTTTTTTGGCCTCTTGCAGCGTTGATCCGCAGCCTATAAATTATGGTTCCGATGCTTGCCATTATTGCGAAATGACTATTGTGGATAAGCAACACGCTTCGCAATTAGTGACTTCAAAAGGAAAGGCATTTAAATATGATGCCATTGAGTGCATGGTGCATTCGTTACAGGATGAGTTTGCAACTCCCGAAATGGCGCATTATTTAGTGGCAGATTTAAATCAGCCGGGTGAATTGATCGATGCTACAAGAGCTTCTTACTTGATTAGTGAAAATCTGCAAAGCCCAATGGGAGCGAATCTTTCAGCGTTTTTAAATGCAGAAGCCGGAAAGAAAGCCCAAGAAAAATTTACAGGCAAAATTTATACCTGGAAAGAAATTCAGGACCATCTGAGATTATAGAATAAAAATGGCTTCAGCAGTTTCTGAAAGACTAAAAGCCATCAAGAAGTGCTGAAGTTTTGTTACTAATTTTGAAATTATACGGGTTGAATCCTCTCGCAAGAGAATAACTTCGTATTGATAAATTTTAATTTTATTTTGAAAAATAAACACTACATAGTCTTCTTTTTAACGGCATTGTTATCCATGACCAGCGTATGGTCAAAAACCATAACGGTTTGTACTTCTTGCGCCGTCAAAACCATCCATGAAGCGATTCAACAAGCCTCGGAAGGCGATACCATTTTGGTTAAAAAGGGAATCTACAAGGAATCCAATTTAAAAATTGATAAAAGCATTACGCTAATAGGCGAAGATCATCCAACGATAGATGGCGAAGAAAAAGGCGAAATCATTACCATTGGCGCCGATAATGTGACGCTTGATGGCTTTAAGATTATCAACGTAGGCGTGAGCTATACCACCGATTATGCCGCCGTAAGAATCATAAAGAGTGAAGGCTTTACCATTCAAAATTTAGACTTGGAAAAACTTTTCTTCGGAATTTATCTTCAAAAATCCAATAATGGCAAAGTGTTAAATAACAAGGTGAGAGGAGAGGCGGTCACCGAGTTTAACTCAGGAAATGCCATTCACCTATGGTACTGTAAAAATGTCGAAGTACACGGCAATGATGTTCGGAATGTTCGCGATGGCATTTATCTTGAATTTTCTGATAATATAACCATCACTGATAATTTTAGTAAGAACAACGTGCGCTACGGGCTACATTTTATGTTCAGTAATAATAACAAGGTTATTAATAACGTGTTTGAAACTAATGGTGCTGGAATAGCCTTGATGTTTTCAAAATTCATGGAAGTCAAAAAAAATGTCATTACCAAAAACTGGGGAACCGCTGCTTATGGATTATTGTTGAAGGAAGTCAACGACGTTAATCTTATCAATAACAAATTTATCGAAAACACAGTAGGCATTACGGTTGAAGGAAGTAATCGTCTAGTGTACAGTAACAACGATTTTATAAGTAATGGGTATGCCATTAGAGTGAAAGGCGCTTGTTACGACAATCAAATTATTGAAAATAACTTTCTCTATAACTCCTTCGATATTTCCTATAATGGAAAAATAAACGACAACAAATTTGATAACAACTTTTGGAGCAATTACACCGGCTATGATCTGGACAAAAACGGCATAGGCGATATCCCATACCGACCCGTAAAACTCTTTTCCTATATTGTGAATAGAACCCCGGAAACGATAATTCTATTGAGAAGTCTGTTTATAGACCTGATAGATTTTTCTGAAAAAGTTTCCCCAGTATTTACCCCAGATGATTTGATGGACGAAAATCCAAGAATGAAACGCATAGACCATGATAGAAATTAAAGATTTATATAAGAAATTTGGAAAAAACGAGGTCTTAAGTGGCCTCAATTTAAAAATTGGAGAAGGCGGTATTTTTGCCGTGTTAGGTCCCAATGGATCAGGAAAAACAACCCTGATAAAATCTATTTTAGGCATGGTCATTCCTAATAAAGGGACCGTTACGGTCTTGGGGGAGAATATTAAAACCGGTTCAGATTACCGACATAAAATTGATTATTTGCCTCAAATAGCCAACTTTCCAAACAATTTAAAAGTAAAGGAACTTATTACGATGATTAAGGATCTACGTGGCAATGTGGACTTAGATCAGGAGTTAATCAGTCTGTTTAAATTAGAACCTTTTTTAGATAAAAAACTGGGTAATCTTTCTGGTGGAACCAAGCAAAAAGTCAACTTGGTATTAACCTTTATGTTTGATAGTCCTTTGGTCATCTTGGATGAACCAACATC
>JBARDR010000308.1:0-2411 GCA_049795335.1 Gelidibacter sp.
ATTCAGTAGTTTCTGAATCACTTTTCTTCTTATCATTTTTCATTAAATTAACGACGATGCCTACTAAGGCAATACAAACGATAGCAAAAATGACGATCATAAAGACACCGTTATTCCATTTGGCATCTAAAAGTATTGGTTGGTACATGTTTATTTGTTTTGATTATTAAAAGTAAAACTATAGTATAGGGCTCTCAAAATACATGATTTTTATCAGTATTCAGGGGTTTTAGACAAAAAGCGCAATATAGGCGAAAAATTTTCGATTTTTATGTCCAAAATTCCTAGAAAACAACATTTTAAGATGTGTAAATTGTATAATTTTGCAGCGTTTTAAAAACACAACTAAAATGAAACCATATTTCTTATTAATTACATTATTTTTTTCAATAGAATTAGTCGCACAAGCTGATTATAAAAGGCAGCTTGATAGCTTGACCATAGTACATAAAGTATGTGTTATTGAAAATACTATAAGAAATCATCGCGTAAAGCTGGATCAGTTAAGGAAGCAAAGGCAAAGTTTAAATGTGAAACTCGCAGACATCCAAAGTTTCAAAATCCGTCGTACAGATGCTGAAAAAGAGGAGCAATTAGCAACAATCAATGAACAGATTGAAGCCAATGCTATTGCGAATACTAATGCAACCGTATATTTGACCACTTTAATCAACGAATTAGTGCTGGCTAATGAAGATGTGAAAAACTTACGTAATAATTAAATCTCTAAGTTTTGATCACTATTGTTTTAAAATGAGCTGGCCGTAAGGCTGAAGGCCTATTTGGAGAAACGCATTGATTTTACCATAGATAACCTAACCACGCGATTTAAAAAGCTTAAGTCACTTTAAAAGTCGAATTAAAGTAACTTAAGCTTCGTTTATTAATTGCTTTCTACATGAGATTAGAAGGCAATTTAGAGTTTGACAATTAAGCTTTTGGTGGCAAAGCAAAAGCTACTGCATCATGCTCAAAGTGATTTCGGTGTGCGCCATCGCAAAAAGGTTTATTGGCTGAAAGTCCACATCTGCAAAGGGAAATCACATCACGGCCACCAAGGTCATAAGCATTTCCGTCCTTATCAACAATTTCAAAATCTCCACTTATTCTTAAGGATCCGTTGTTATTTACTTTTAGGGTTGTTTTACTCATAGCTGTTTATTTTTATTAGTTATTGTGGTTTCACAAATGGTGTCCAACACGGCAAACATAGCTGTATTCAGGTTAAGAACTATTTTAAATTAACTTTCTCAATAAAAATCAAACCAATTTTAAGTCAAAAAGCTCAATTTGCAAGAGCATTGAAGTTTAGAATTGTATGGTTACGACCTTGGTGTTGTTAATTACAAAGAATAATATTTTCAATGCAAAAAAAATGACATCCGGTTCCGTTTTGTACTAATTTGTGAAATTCGTGTCTTACTGATCTAAGTTGTTGGAATCTGTTTATTCGGATTAACATAGCTCTAACAGTAAGCCAGCAAATTATGCAGTAATTTTGTGAGTTCGGACTAAATCCTTAGTCCAATTCAGATATTATAAGTTAACACTATATGAATTCCAAAAAAACAACATATTCCCTTTTAGAACTCGCGCTGGTTTCTGAAGGTCATTCACTGAAACAAACTTTTAATAATTCCTTAGCCTTAGCGCAAGAAGCCGAAAGCTTTGGTTACGAACGGTTTTGGTTGGCAGAACACCACAATGCCGTCAATATTGGCAGTAGTGCTACGGCCATACTTATTGGATATATTGCCGAAGGCACCACGACAATTCGTGTGGGGTCTGGCGGAATTATGTTACCTAACCATTCGCCATTAATTGTTGCGGAGCAATTTGGAACTTTAGGTTCTTTGTATTCCAACCGTATTGATTTAGGACTCGGTAGAGCACCAGGAACTGACCGCGAAACTGCTCAGGCCATTCGCTCCGATTTTATGCAGGCTGCCCATTCGTTTCCGGAGGATATAGCAGAGATAGAAAAATATTTTTCCTTAGACAATGTGCATTCTAAAATTCGCGCCACTGTGGCAGAAGGTGTAGAGGTGCCGATTTATATTTTAGGCTCAAGTACCGACAGTGCGCATTTGGCAGCAAAAAAAGGAATGCCCTATGCTTTTGCTAGCCACTTTGCCACGCAACATTTAGAAAATGCCTTCGACATTTATAGAAAAGAATTCCAACCTTCTGAAATTTTAGCTACTCCTTATGTGATGGCAGGTGTGAACATTATTATAGCCGAAACCGACGAAGAAGCGGATCGTTTTGCGACTTCGTTAATCCGCATGTTTGTGGGCATTTTTACAGGCAAAAGAGAGTATTTACAACCGCCAACTGCCATGACTCAAGAACTTAGGGAGATCATGCAACACCCTCAAGTGGACCAGATGCTGAAGTATTCATTCGTAGGT
>JBARDR010000309.1:0-1726 GCA_049795335.1 Gelidibacter sp.
GCATATAAATCCTCTTTTGAAAGTTGGTCAAAAGGAGGGAAGTTTTTTATAAAATCGGCAATTCTTTCAGCTATGGTATTTTTCATTCCGATAAAATTAATCAAAAAAAGTGGCAATCTATATTCAAATTTCTTTGTTTACTGTTCTTTATTTAGGTCGGAAATAGGATATGTTTTGATGTCGTCTGATCGCTCTCCTTGAAAGCATAATTCCTATAAATAGAGAGACAAACGCACCGACCCAAATTCCAGGTACAAAATCGATGAATAAGAAAAAGTCATAAGCACCGTGAAAAAGAACGGCAAGAAATAGTCCCGTGAAATTTAAAACGACTCTGTTTTTGGAAAACTTTGCTTTTCCCATAAAATAGCCCATAAGGATGGCGAAGGTGGCATGCGCCGGAACCGCCGTAAATGCTCTAATAATGGCAACTTCCATTCCACCTTGCAGGACGTACATGATGTTTTCTGTCGCTGCAAAACCCATGGATACCATGACTGCATAAACAATCCCGTCAAAAGGTTCGTTGTATTCTTCATGGGGTTGCGAGTAATAACGGATGATGATGTATTTGCTGAATTCCTCTGACAATCCCACCACAAAAAAGGCTTTGATGAATTGTTCAAAAATACTATCCTGATTGTTTAAGGGGAGTGGGATATCGATAATGACATAAAGTAATGTGGTAATGATGACGCTGACAATCGCACCTAACAGGAAATTGTAAAACAATAGTCGAATCGGTTCTTTTTCGTATTTATCCTTGATATACACATAAAATATAATCACAAAAACAGGAACGATCGCTAACAATAATAAGGTCATATCTTTTTATTTAGGAGAGTCTACGTTCGATGGCATGAATAACTACAAGATAATAAGGGGTGTTACTCGCTATGAAATGGCCGTTGCATTCACTGTTTTTCAATAATTCTCTAAATTCCGGGATGGCTATAAACTTCACCTGAGACACTTCTTCTTTATCCAAGATGAAATCTTCTAAAGTATATTCAATTTTAGCGATAAACGTATGGTGAAACTCATTGTCCTTAATGCCATTAGCATAACTCTGAAAACAGTCGTAAACGCCTAATTTTTCTAATGTGCTTTCTGGAATCTCAATCCCGATTTCCTCTCGTGTTTCCCGTATAGCGGCGTGTTCAATGCCTTCTCCGGCATCGACATGTCCAGCTACTGAAACGTCCCATAGCAATGGACAAATGGTTTTAGAAGCGGCGCGTTGTGCCAGTAATATTTCGGCATTAGCATTGTAAAACCACACATGCGCCGTGTTGTGGTAATAGCCTTCGCTGTGGATCTCAGATTTTAGGCAACTCTTTCCAGTGGTGGAGCCGTCTGCATTTATAATGTCAATATAGTCGTTTTGCTCCATCTTAAATCATCACGGATTTTAAACAGTTTACAAATTTGTCAAAATCACTTTCTGTATTAAAAAAATGACAGGATAAACGTACATAAGCACCTCGGAAGGAAACAAATATATGTCTTTCGAGTAAAGCTTCCTTAAACCGTCTAACATCGACTGTATCAGGTAGTGTAAGCCCGAAAAGATGATGACTTCTGAAAGTATCATCTTCAATATAACAGCCTAAAGTTCGTAATTCTGCTACACCTTTCGCCGAGATGTCCTTACAATAGTCTTGTACCGCTTGAGGCGTCCATAAAATTACTTGCTTCAAAGCTTCCAGCTGCATTTGGACATAGA
>JBARDR010000310.1:0-6850 GCA_049795335.1 Gelidibacter sp.
TTTAAAGAAAAAATAAAATCGCCGCTTTTTATTAAAAAGAGGAACGAGTATTTTATAATCTATCCTATTATAGTCTTTCCCTAAAAATGAATTTATAGGATAAGCATTTATCCTGCTCATGTCACTCATTCGTCGTTTTACTTCTTCAAAGCTCATCGTTGATTGCAACATTCGCATCATGGAAAAGAATACGAATGATTCCTGTTTAGCCTTAATACGCGCTAAGGATCCTGGGTTAGTATTTTTATTTTCCAACATTTTTATCACGGAATCATAAGTTATGGCCACATTTTGAATGTCTCTAATAACTTTAAGATAATGTGTCGGTTCCTTCTTGGTCATCGCCGTACCTGAGGTTTTTCTGTGTCGGTGCACATCCAATTTTACATGGGCCATCCTTTCTGCCTTTAAAAATAACTCAAGCGAAAAAATAGCATCTTCCATCCACCGTCCTTCGATAAACCTAATTTCTGAATTTTTCAAAAATTCTCGATTTATTATGAACCACCATACTTCTACTCGATAATATTCGTTCTCTAAATAATCTTCCCCAGTTGTTACAGGACTAATTGCATGCTCGACTGAAGTATCAAGAGGCAGGTTATTAGCTGTAGTTGGGTTTTTTAAAGACGAATCAGAAAAAAAATCAGACAGGAAAGTTAAAATATCCAAATTATGACCTTCACTAGTATCAACTAATACTTTTAATGAATTCGATATGAGATAATCGTCAGGATCTAGGAAATAAATATACTTCCCTTGAGCGGCATCCATACCCCAATTTCTAGCACTACCAACACCACCATTTTTTTTATCGATGACTTTAATATGATCATGTGTTTTAGCATAGTTCTGAATGACTCTCAAACTTCCGTCAGTGGATCCATCATTAACTATAATAATCTCGTAATCGTTAGCGTCAATATCCTGATCAAGTACGCTATCTAGACATTGAGAGACGTATTTTTCGATATTATAAACTGGAATAATAATACTTAATCTCATTGATTATTTAGTTTCTTACTTTGGGGTTCGAGAAATCCTCTCATGATAAATCGCATTTTAGATGTTGAATATAACTAAAAGACGCCTAAAAACTTATTTTTTTTTAAACAAAACTCGATTAACAAATAGCTTGTTATGCATTTCATCATATCACCATTATCGTTATGATGCAATTTACGACTTCATAATATTACGGTATACACATATTTTATTTCAAAAACTTAAACTTCCCAAACTCACATGGCCCTCGATAATTTCGCCCGTTCTCTAACCTATTTACATAAAAAAACTCTTGATCTCAACTTCCAGATAGATTTTATCTTGTTTTTCTTCATAATAAAAATTAAAAAAGTCGTTATAATTTTCTACTTTTTCATCCTTCAACACATTTGAAAATGAAGTACTTACAACCAGAAATAAAATAAGATAAAATAACTGCTTTTTCATAATGAAGGATAAGATCATAAATCTACATAAATAAATTTGAAAAAATTATTCTCATATTTTTTAATACTACCTCCATTTAGTGATACATTTGTGAAAAATAATAACTAAAAATGACTCCATCCGATCAAGTTAAAGGTCTTGTAGAACGCCTTGGTGCGTTGAGGAGGTATCTTTGACATAGATGCCAAAACTATTGAGATAACTAACGAAGAGGAAAAAACCTTCGACCCTAATTTCTGGAATGATAGCAAAGCAGCTGAGCTTGTAATGCAATCATTACGCGAAAAAAAACACTGGGTTGCCGATTACGAAACCGCTAAATCTTTAATTGAAGATCTTAAGGTGTTCTATGAATTCTATAAAGCGGATGAAATATCTGCCCAAGAATTAGATGAACATTTAGAAAAAACGGTATCGCATATTGAAAAACTAGAGTTTAAAAACATGCTTTCAGACGAAGGCGATAACTTAAGTGCCGTACTTCAAATTACTTCGGGCGCTGGAGGCACCGAATCCTGCGATTGGGCGAGTATGCTCATGCGCATGTACCTCATGTATGCAGAACACAATGGATTTAAAGTAAAAGAACTCAACTTTCAGGAAGGTGATGTAGCAGGTATAAAAACGGTGACTTTAGAAATTGAAGGCGCCTTTGCATTTGGCTGGTTAAAAGGTGAAAACGGCGTTCATAGACTCGTCCGCATCTCCCCATTTGATAGTAATGCCAAACGACATACCAGCTTTGCCTCTGTTTATGTGTATCCCCTTGTAGATGACACCATCGAAATTGATATCAATCCTGCCGACATTGAAATTACCACATCACGTTCAGGTGGTGCTGGTGGGCAGAATGTCAATAAAGTTGAAACCAAAGTGCAATTGGTCCATAAACCTACCGGGATTCAAATTTCATGTTCAGAAACCCGTTCACAGCACGATAATAGATCGAGAGCCATGCAAATGTTAAGATCTCAATTGTATGAAATAGAACTGCAAAAACAATTGGCACAGCGGGACGATATCGAATCAGGAAAAATGAAAATTGAATGGGGAAGCCAAATCCGTAATTACGTAATGCATCCTTATAAATTAGTGAAAGACGTCAGGACCGGATATGAAACAGGAAATGTTGACGATGTGATGAACGGTCATATTGATGAGTTTTTAAAAGCATACCTCATGATGATGGGACAAAAGGATGACAATCCGAATGAACTTTAATCCAGTTTCTGCTGATTTCATAGTGATTAAATTATTAATCTATGAAAAGCGGTCAGGTTATTGCCTGGCTTTCAAAAATCACAAAAAATAAAATGTCGGATAAATCAATCCATTTGATTTATCCGACATTCATGTTTTTGGAATTATCATCTCCAATTTTGCTAAACTGAGGCCGTATGGAAAAGGGAGCGGATTTAATTAAATCCCCTTGTATCTTTTTTAATATGTCTGAAGTAACTAAAGTGAGCTCATTATGTTCATCGAATAGGGAAGCTACAGTAGTAATATAGTTCTCATCATATCGGTCAAGATCTATTTTGAAACTTTCATATTCTCTTATTTCCACACTGGAAAAATAATCTGCAAACTTAATATCATCTCCACCTATATTACCACTAGCAAGCCCAAACCATAATGAAGGAACATTGTAAGCGTGACCGATGATGATACCATGAAGGGAACTCGAAATTATTTTTTCACAAGAATAAACATCTTCAATGACCTTTTCTATATCATCAAAAAGATTGATAATTAAAACGTCATCGCTATTTGACTTTTCAATGGTTTCCTCATAATGTAAAAAATGTGGAATAACACCTAATTTGTATTTTTTATCTGCCTTAGGCGCGTATATCAACGGCATTATTAATGCTGGATCTCCGATGGCTTGTGGAACTTCATATCCGAGTTCTTTGAGACGACGTTGACTGTGTTTTCCGCGAACTGCGTAGAAGTTAGCGTTGGTTATTTGACTTTTTTGTTTTATAATTCCTGACCCCCATATATCACAATTAGGATTTGTATACCAATCGATTACGCTCCCGATAGTTATGAGGAGGTTCTGTTTCTTAACTAATAGAAATTGGATATTATAATACATTTCCTTAACAGATAATTTCCGGTTATAAATGGCCCTTAGGTAGGTTAAAACGAATAGTTTATTGAAGCCTATATGTAAAAGTGGGGTGTATATTGGTGTCTTACCTGAAAGCTTCTCTACGATATAAGGTCCTAAAACATCTCCAAAGTTTTTTTTTCCAAAAGGAACCTTATGCCAAAACATATTAATTTTATCTGTGTTCTGTAAATTCATTATGAAATAATTGAGCTGTTTTTCGGGTAATTTAGTTTTAGCGGCTATGAACCAGCTTTTATATTGGGTAAATATAAGAAAGTTAGGCATTTCTGTAATAAATGCAGAACATTTGATTGACGTGGCGAAGTACACTTTATGTTTTTAACAGACTTACTTATGATTTGGTTGATCATTCAACTACAATTATCAAATAAGAGTTTTGGCAAATCCAGAAAAAGAATGGAATTTTGACCACATTGAAATAATAGAATCAAAAACTTCTGGAGCAATAATAATTAAAATGAAAAAAATAGATACCATAATTTTCGACCTCGGAGGCGTTCTTATCGATTGGAACCCAGAATATGTGTACTTAGATGTTTTTGAAGGTGATCGGGAAAAAATGCAATGGTTTTTTGATACTATTTGTACCCATGACTGGAATGAAAACCAGGATGCTGGCTACCCATTAGCAAAGGCAACTGAGGAGCGTATTGCACTTTTCCCTGAGCATGAAGAACTTATCAAGATGTTTTATGGCCGATGGGAAGAAATGTTGGGAGAAGCTATTGAGGGCACTGTTGACATTTTAAAGCAATTAATAGATTCTAAGCAATTTAAAGTGGTTGCACTCACAAACTGGAGCCATGAAACCTTTCCTATTGCTTTGGACACTTTTGATTTTTTACACTGGTTTGAAGGTATATTAGTTTCGGGCGAAGAAAAAACGCGAAAACCATTTAAGGATATTTATGAATTAACTTTAAATCGCTTTAGTATTGAAGCAGAAAAATAAGTTTTTATAGACGATAAACTTCTAAATATCGACGCCGCCAAAGAACTAGGCATAAATACCATACATTTTCAAAATCCTGACCAGTTGAAAGCCGAATTAAAATCTTTCGACATTAATATCTAAAACTGCGCATTAAATGGAAATAATTGTGAAGTGCATTCAATTGGTGTAACTTTGGATATTCCTATAAAATAAACTCAAAATGATATCGATCTACCATAATCCCAGATGCAGCAAATCTAGAGAGGGACTAGCAATTCTAGAAGACGAAAAAGCAAATTTCCAGGTCATCAAGTACATGGACAAATTATTAAGTGTTGAAGAACTTAAAGTAATCATTCTTCTTTTAAAAATCAAACCTATTGAATTGGTAAGAATCAATGAGTCAATTTGGAAAGAAAATTTCAAGAATTTAGGACTCTCGGAGGATGATATCATTTCCGTAATGGCAAAGCACCCCCAACTTATTGAAAGGCCAATTGTTATTAATGGCGACAAAGCTGTCATCGGTCGTCCTCCTCAAAAAATCCTAGACGTCCTGTAGCGGATTCTTTAACACAACTTTAACCAAACATCATTAAACCAAATTCTATTTTCGCATTCTTATTAACTAAACCAGGATATTATGGTCGCGAAAATAGTCAGGATTTCTCTTTTGATGCTTTTTTTAGGTATTGGTACTTCTTATGCCCAAACGGATGCGGCTATGGAAAAGGAACGTGATAAATACATCCAAAAACAATATCAGGAATATTATGATCGGATTGATACCTACATCAGTTTATTAAAGATCGATGATTTTAAAGGAGCTATCATCAAACAGAAAATTGATGAGTTCTATAAAAAACGAAATCAAATCATGATGACTGAAGTTTCAGAATATGAAAAACAGCCACTAGTGGAACAATTAAAAGCCACTCATTTTTCGGATGTTGAAGAACTCTATACTGAAGAAACCATCAATTCCATCCAAAGATTTTTAACCGACAATAAAGCTGAAATTAAAAAATTACAAAAAACAAAGAAAAACAACTAAACTAATGAAACTAATTCCCTACGTATTTACCTTTCTATTCCTATTTACTTCAAACATTCTCTCGGCTCAAGAGGAGGTCAGCGTCACAGGTACAGTGATGGACAAAGATGTCAATCAGCCTCTTGAATATGCAACCATTGCTTTTTTCAGTAAAAAAGAAAACAGGATTGTCACAGGTGGCATTACGGACACCGAAGGCAAATTTGATATTAAAGTCCCAAGAGGCACCTATGATATTTCTGTAGAATACATCTCTTATGGTACCATAAAAATTTCAAATAAAACTTTACTTCAAAACACCAATTTAGGCGTCTTGACCATTGCGATTGACGCTCAAGCTTTAGGCGAGGTTTCTATTATTGCCGAACGCACCACGGTTGAAATCAAGTTGGACAAAAAAATATATAACGTTGGTTCTGATTTGACCGTTAGAGGTGGAACTGTAAGTGACGTATTAGACAATATCCCATCGGTTTCAGTCGATGTTGAAGGGAATGTATCCTTAAGAGGTAACGAAAACGTGACCATTTTAATCAATGGGAAACCTTCTGGATTAGTTGGTCTGAGCTCGACAGATGCTTTGCGTCAACTACCAGCTGAATCTATTGAGCGTGTTGAAGTTATTACATCTCCATCTGCACGTTATGATGCGGAAGGTACAGGTGGAATTCTAAATATCATCTTAAAGAGAAGTAAACTTCAAGGTTTAAATGGCGCCGTAACTGCCAATGCTGGACATCCCACATCTGCTGGTCTTTCTGGGAATATTAACTACAGAACTGGCGATTTCAATTTTTTCAATACCACAAGTTATTCTTATAGCGATTCGCCAGGAAAATCCTCTACAGAAACCAATTATTTCAACATTAGACGTGATGAGAATGGAAATATCATTGAAGATAAACCTGATACCTTCTTATTTGAAAAACGTAATTCCAACAGAGTTAGCAATAACTTTACCACCAATCTTGGCGTGGAATGGTATATCAATAATTCGACGTCTTTGACCACCTCATTGGTGTACAGAAACAGTGACCGAGATAATAACTCTACAAACATCAGTAGAGAATACGATATCAACAACAACTTGACATCACTGTCTTCACGTTTCGATCCAGAAGATCAAAATTCTAAAACAATCCAATATGCTGTCAACCTTAACAAGCAATTTGATAACAACAGTCAGCATAAATTAACTTTCGATTTTCAATATGAAACCAGTGACGAAGATAATCGTTCATTCATTACCCAAGATGGTACTGAAGTAGAG
>JBARDR010000311.1:0-3459 GCA_049795335.1 Gelidibacter sp.
ATTTCAAAGGAATTGACGTAAATTTGTATTATGAACGCACCATTGGCAGAACGATTACGACCAAAATACTTAAAGGATTATTTGAGTCAATCCCATTTGATTGGCGATAAAGGAGTCTTAACGCAACACATTAAACACGGTGTGATTCCGTCGATGATTTTTTGGGGGCCTCCGGGAACGGGAAAAACGACCTTGGCGAATATTATTGCCAACGAATCTAACCGTCCATTTTACAAATTGAGTGCTATCAATTCTGGAGTGAAAGACATCCGAGAAGTGATCGACAAGGCGAAGCACAGCGGTGGACTGTTTACGGCCAAAAACCCATTATTGTTTATTGATGAGATCCATAGATTTAGTAAATCACAACAGGATTCATTATTGGAAGCGGTTGAAAAAGGCTGGGTAACTCTGATTGGTGCTACGACTGAAAACCCAAGTTTTGAAGTTATTCCGGCGCTCCTGTCTCGCTCTCAGGTATATGTGTTGAATTCGTTTGACAAAAAAGACCTTGAAGCTTTATTAAACCGAGCCATTACTGAGGACGAAATTCTTTCAAAACGTGACATCCAACTCAAAGAAACGGAAGCATTATTGCGACTATCTGGTGGCGATGCCCGTAAACTCTTGAATATTTTTGAGCTGATTATTACCTCCTATGGGGAAAACGAAAAGATTGTCATTACTAATGATAGCGTGCTCCAAAAAGTACAGAGCAACACGGTGCGCTATGACAAAACCGGGGAGCAACATTATGATATTATTTCGGCGTTTATCAAGTCCATTCGTGGGAGTGATCCTAATGGAGCGGTCTATTGGTTAGCGCGAATGATTGAAGGTGGCGAGGATGTCAAATTTATTGCCCGACGCATGCTTATTTTAGCCAGTGAAGATATTGGCAATGCGAATCCAACGGCTTTGGTGATGGCCAATACGACTTTTCAAGCCGTTTCGGTCATTGGGCATCCGGAATCTCGAATTATATTGAGTCAATGCGCCACTTATTTGGCAACTTCTCCAAAAAGCAATGCGGCTTATGAAGCTATTGGAAAAGCCCAACAATTGGTTAAACAAACGGGCGACTTGTCCGTGCCTTTATCGGTCAGGAATGCACCAACCAAACTCATGAAAGAATTGGGTTATGGGGACAATTACCAATATGCCCATAGCTACGAAAACAACTTTGCGCCCCAGGAATTTCTTCCTGATGAAATCAAAAACACACAGCTTTATAGTCCTGGAAATAACGCGAGAGAAAATGCACAACGTGAGTTTTTAAGACTGCGTTGGAAGGATAAGTATGGGTATTAGAGGGTAGATTTTAGAGGGTAGAAAATAGAATATAGAGAATAGACTATAGAAAAAAAGATCGTTTTAATGAATTCGATCAGACCATGGGTCAATGGACTAAAGTGCTATAACAGCACGAAAAACATACTGCCGCGGTTTTTTAAAGATCTAAACGTCTGTTACATTCGTGAAATTTACAGTAATAATTTAGAGCTAGCATTCTCAGTGTACGCGTAAGTTCGTGAAAATCCGTGAAATTCGTGTCAAAACTTTTTAGAGGCTAAAGTGAGATGCGCTAAAGTCTGATCTACATTCTGGCGGGCTTGTAACTACATTTGAGACCAACAAAATTCCCCAATCTCGACAGTAATCAGGATTGGGGAATTTAGGTATTAAACGAACGTATATCTTAGTTGAACTTCACATTCAGGGTTTTCATGGACACCCCAGAATCATTGGCGGTTGAAATGATCCAAGCGTTGTTCATTTTATAGACAATCGCGTCTTGTCCTTTTACGATATACACATCTTCTTTTCCAGAAAACACCAAATGGTACAAAACTTTAGATGAGGCATCGGTTATGGTGTAACCGTTTTCAACCGGGTTTGCAGATAAGACTTGAGATTTCGCATCAGATTTTGTAGGCTCATTTATCTTAGGCTTTACTGCTTCTTCTACTTCTGACGGGGCTTTTTCCACCTTTACATTTTTAGCAACTTCTGTTACCACAACAGCATCTTGAATTTGTTTATCCTTTAAGGCCTCAACTTCTCTTTTTAATCGTTCGATTTCTGCTTGAGCTTTAGAGTCATCAACAGCTACGGAAGTCTGACTTGTGCTTTTTGACGTGATAGCAGCGCTTGGTTGATAGGCATAATTTATGTCGTCTAAACTTTTAAAGGCATCTCGCAACGCAAGATTATAAACCTTGCTATATTCTTTCTCTCTGGATTCGCCGATTTTTGAAGAAAGCACAGTTTTGTTATTGCAATCTTTTAAATGCACTTGTAATTTGGTGTTTAAAAACGCCTTATGCTTTTCAACATCGGCATACAAGGCGAGACAACGGTTATTGTTCAAGTCTTCGGGAAACTCAGCATCTGCCATTAAAGTGGTAAATCCGAGTTTTTCAAATAAAAACTTCGTCAAAGAGTTGACTTGATATTGATCGGGTTCATTTAAAAAATTATAGGAAGTTGGTACAATGACATATTTATAGGCATTGACACCTTCTTGCGAAAACCCTTTAACATTGAATAACATTAAAAAGACGCATATACTTAGAACTGATTTCATAGGCTACTTGGATATATTAATTTGAGTATAAAGATAACATTTTGAGTCTTAAAAATTACAATTAAAGTTTAGAGGTATTTTTTAATTTGCAACAAATGATTGATTTGCTTAATGTGGGGTTCTGTTGGATCTTTTCTGTAATTAAAAAAAATGGCATCATAACCGACCTTCAAAGCACCTAATACATCCGCCTCATAATTGTCGCCAATCATGATACTTTCATGAGATTGGGCATTGGCGATTTTTAGCGCGTGATCAAAAATTATGGGATTTGGTTTTTTCACACCTGCCATTTCAGCATTGGTAATGGTTTTAAAATAGGAGGTAATGTCAGAAGAGTTCATCTTTTTCAGTTGTGCCTCTTCAAAGCCATTGGTAATGATGTGCAATTGGTATTTGGGCTTTAAATACTGCAAAAGCTCAAGTGTGCCATCAAAAAGATGACTGAAACCAGACAAATATTTAATATAATCCACAGACAGATTATGGATCAAGGTCTCATCGACACCAAACCCGATTTCTTTAAATGTATCCCGGAGTCGGCCATAACGCAACTCCATTTGATCAATTTCGTCATGGCTGTAACGTTTCCAGTATCTCAAATTCACAGGTTCATAAACTTCAAGAAACGTCTCTAAACGGAGATCAAGATTGTGCATCTTAAAAATTTTACCAAAGGTCAAGGCTGAGTTTTTATCAAAATCCCACAGCGTATGATCCAAATCAAAAAAAACGTGTTTAATAGCTTTAATCTTCATCTACTGATTCTAATACCATTTTAAATAATTCCCGAAATCCATGCCAGCGCTCTAAATCACTAAATGCATAATTGTGAAACACGGGGATGAATGTTCCATCGACCTTCTTCACTT
>JBARDR010000312.1:0-4201 GCA_049795335.1 Gelidibacter sp.
TTTAGAATGAAAAGTAATCGTAGTTTTACCATTGACCGTCTCTACTTTGAGGTCAGTAGGCGTTACACTAAAGTTATAAGGAGGATTCATCGGATTAGGTTGCAGAATTTTAAAATCTTCAACATCACCTTCCCATTTCCAATAATCACCTTCAGTAGGTAAGGGAACTCCTGGCTTTAGAATAAAAAAGAAACTGTGGTCAGCAAAAAATCGATAGCCTGCAACAATCTCCATAATACAAGCGTCGGTTGCACGTATTCTTCCGCCATCCGGAGACATGTATGTAAAATCGACATTGGTCAATTGCCAATCGCCTGCTAATTCCACTTTCTCTGGGGTAGCATTGTCATCATCACTAGAACATGAATAAAACACTAATCCAAAAACTAATGCACTCAATAAAAATAATTTTTTCATGAAATTTGATTTTTTTAATGTGGTGCAAATTTAAGGCTTATTTAGAATAAGACTAAATGGAATTGGCGGCTTTTATAATGGTAGCGGAATAAAAGTAGCGATACAAGGTCCTAAAACACGCCTAAATTAGGAAACGAAATTTATAGTCTAACAGAAACTCTCAAAAACAACAAAACGCCAACATCTTAACAAAATAATTGCTATTTTAGGCGTAACCAAAGTTCGTCGTTGTTTCGTTAAATCAGTTTTCTTTTATAGAAAATGTTCACTTCAAAACGCACTTCCAGCACATCAATATACTAGAAAAATAAATTAAAATTATAATATCTCATGAACGACGAAAAGAAAAAACTAACATCGGTATCGGGCAGACCGATTGCAGAAAATCAAAACGTAAAAACTGCAGGCAAAAGAGGTCCCATGCTTCTAGAAGATTTTTGGTTTCTAGAAAAACTGGCTCATTTTGACAGAGAGGTCATTCCTGAAAGAAGAATGCACGCCAAAGGATCGGGTGCATTTGGCACTTTTACCGTAACTCACGATATCACAAAGTACACAAAAGCAAAAATATTTTCAGAAATCGGTAAAAAAACAGACATGTTTGCACGCTTTTCAACCGTCGCTGGAGAACGAGGCGCCGCTGATGCCGAAAGAGACATTAGAGGTTTTGCACTAAAATTTTATACTGAAGAAGGCAATTGGGATTTAGCAGGAAATAATACGCCTGTCTTCTTTATGAGAGATCCTTATAAATTTCCTGACCTTAATAAAGCGGTCAAACGTGACCCAAAAACAAACCTAAGAAGCGCCAATCATAATTGGGATTTCTGGACGCTCTTACCAGAAGCCTTACACCAAGTGACCATCGTAATGAGTGACAGAGGTATTCCAAAATCCTACCGACATATGCACGGCTTTGGAAGTCATACCTTTAGTTTCTTAAATGCAGCTAATGAACGGAGCTGGGTAAAATTCCATTTCGTAACCGCACAGGGCATCCAAAACTTAACAGATGAAGAAGCTATGCATATTGTTGGACATGACAGAGAAAGTAATCAACGTGACTTGTTTGATGCTATTGAAAAAGGAGACTTCCCAAAATGGCATTTAAAAGTGCAGATTATGCCAGAGGCAGATGCCAAAGACTACCGTTTCAACCCATTTGACCTTACAAAAGTTTGGCCACACAGCGATTATCCATTGATTGACGTTGGCGTGATGGAACTCAACAGAAATCCAGAAAATTACTTTGCAGATGTGGAGCAAGCAGCATTTAATCCTGCGAATGTGGTTCCTGGAATTGGATTTTCACCAGATAGAATGCTGCAAGGCCGTCTATTCTCTTATGGCGATGCACAACGTTATCGATTAGGCGTGAATCACTATCAGATTCCTGTCAACAAACCACAATGTCCGTTTCATAACCCACACCGCGATGGTGCCATGCGTGTAGATGGCAACGAAGGCTCAACACTTCATTACGAACCAAACAGCTATGGCCAATGGGCTGAAAGCAAACAATACGCTGAACCTTCAGAACATTTAGAGGGCGATGCTTTTCATTACGATCACCGAGAAGATGACGATTACTTCACGCAACCAGGAAATTTATTTAGAATCATGTCCCCGGCACAACAGCAAGTATTGTTTGAAAATACTGCAAGACAAGTTGGCGGTGCGGAGAGATTCATTCAAGAACGGCATATTAGGAATTGCTATAAAGCAGATCCAAATTACGGAATAGGCGTTGCAAAAGCATTGGACATGAACCCTGACGATCAACAGTTAAACATCAACAGTGTCGAGTATTAATATTAAGAACGTATAGCAATTAAATTTTTGATTCTTTTAGAAACTAATTAATGAGTATTCACACACACGAAAACATCATCGTTGGCGGTGGTTTAGCAGGTATATCTGCAGCCATCGAACTTTTGGATAATCATAAAAAAGTTCTTATAATTGAAAGGGATATTGAAGAAAACTTCGGAGGATTGGCAAAAAAATCCTTCGGAGGCATTCTCTTTTCTGACACTCCTCTCCAAAAAAGAGCGGGAATTAAAGATTCTCCCACATTACTTTTTGAAGACTGGATGCGTTATGGCGCCTTCACTGAAACCAATAGTTTAGGCGCACAATGGGCTAAATTTTACTCAGATCATTCTGTTTCTATCATTTATGACTGGCTTATTGCTAAAAAAGTTGACTTCCTTCCGGTCATTAATTGGCCAGAACGCGGGATGGATGTCAAAGGAAATTCAGTCCCTAGGTGGCATATCACTTGGGGAACTGGATATGACTTGTCTAATAAAGTGGTGAAATATTTATTGAATCATCCAAATAAAGGAAATCTAGAAATAAAGTTTCAGCATAAAGTCAAATCTATTCTTATAGAAAACAAAAAGACCATTGGCGTCGAGGTTCTTAATGAAACGACACAAGAAAAATCAACTATAAAATCAAAGAATGTAATCATTGCCTCAGGCGGCATTATGGGCGGCGATCTAAAATTGGTTAAGAACAATTGGCCCCCCGAATACGGCACACCACCAGATAGCTTATTAAATGGTTCTCATAAATACGCAGATGGCACCATTCATTTAAATTTAAAACAACAAGGCATCCCTTCCACCAACTTAAACAAACAATGGCACTATGCTGCTGGCATTCCCACACCACATCCTGAACAAGGAAAGTTTAGAGACGGCTTAAGCCTGGTACCTCCCCGATCGGCCATTTGGGTGGACGCCCTAGGAAAACGGTTTGATCCGCCCCTTGTACCTTATACAGATACATCGTATTTTGTACAACAAATCCTAAAAACAAAGGAGCAATATTCATGGAGTATTATGAACCGAAAAATCGCCCTTAAAGAATTAGCCGTTTCGGGTTCAGAATATATGACTGCTTTCAGAAACAGGAACAAATTACAGATGATCAAAGAGGTTTTATTTGGAAACAAAGCCTTAATAAACCGATTGACTAAGGAATCAGATCACTTTGTAGTTGCCGATACGCTTGAGGAATTGGTCAAAAAAATGAATCAACAATCAGACGCGAATGCGGTAGATTTAGAAATTCTGAAAAAGGATCTGGAAAGTTATGACGACGAGATTGATCGCGGAAAATCCTTTTTTAACGACGAACAATTACGACGCTTAGTCAATTTCAGACTGTATCGCGGCGATAAAATCCGAACCTCGAAATTTCAAAAAATTCTCGATCCAAAAGCAGGGCCATTAATGGCGGTGAAGCAATATATTTTGAGTCGAAAAAGCTTGGGCGGCATCCCAACCAATTTAAACTCGCAAGTCATTGATAAGGATGGCGAAATCATCTCTGGATTATATGCTGTGGGCGAAGCTGCTGGATTTGGCGGCGGCGGGATTCACGGATCGAGATCGCTTGAAGGTACTTTTTTAGGATCTTGCATTTTAACAGGCCGGGTCGCAGGCGCAAATATCTCCGGAAAAACACTTTAAAAATTAAAATCGAGCATGAAATGAGCCTGTTGAAAACTTTAACATCTATGAAACAACTCCGTAAAAAACAGATTTAAGCATTAAATAAAATAAAGACATGAAAAAAACAGGGGCATGGTTAATTGTTAAAGCTTTAGAGCAACTTCCTATAACGCATACCTTTGGTATTCCAGGCGTACATAACACTGAGATTTACGATGAATTGAACAAGTCGGACAAAATCAAACCCATTTTGGTTACCCATGAAGGTGGTGGCGCGTTTATGGCCGATGCTATGAGTCGTACGTCAGATACTATTGGAA
>JBARDR010000313.1:0-8642 GCA_049795335.1 Gelidibacter sp.
GCATTAAAATTGTCGATGTTTTCACCCGCTTCCAATTGTTTCACAAACGCATCAGCGATTGGGCCGAATTTCACGGACTCTTCACGTCTGTAATTGTGGCCATTCGGACCCAAATCACTATTGTGACTGGCGAAAATTTCTAAGGCTCTATAGTTTTCAGGCAGCACAACTTGTAGAGCGTTTAACCAGTTTTTTTCCGGTTCATAAGCGGCCATATTCCAAGAATAATCGGCTACGCCATAAATTGCTATTTTAGATGCTTCAGCATGTTCCATAGGATTAGAAACAAAACCAGAGATGTCATTGGCGATATCTTTGCCATTGCCATAAGTCGGACCCATAAGCAGATGATTTCTTACGTAATCGGAAACCGGGAAATTCCACCAGATAAAAGCCTTGCGCTGTATTTGATCATTAATCCACTCCATTGTTGGTTTATCAATGTCAGAAACTACTTTATTTCCGGTCCACATGATTCGAATGGAAGGATCTAATTCGTTGCCTAAAGTCTTTAAATAGCCACCCTCAACTTTAGACCAGCCTTTGTTGTATTCGGTTGGGCACATGATCAGCGGTTTCACATCCTTTTTGACCTTTACAAAGTTGTTATGTAAGAAATTCAATACTGCAGCCTGCTGGTTTGCATTGGTGCCTTCTCCTGAAATATCATCAAAAAACACGGCATAAGAACGAATACCTAGGTCGTACATTAATTCGAATTTGTGAAGTAGGGCAGTGCGGTCTTCATCATTCCATTTGATGTCTTGGCCAGGATGAACCGCCCAAACGAAATCCAAATGATTCATTTCAGCTCGATCGATGAGTTTTTTTAATTGGATCGCTTCCTCTTCAGGATAGGGTTTTCTCCAGTTTGGCGACCTATGATACGGATCGTCTTTTGGTCCATAAATGTAGGTATTCAACTTGTTTTCGCCGTAAAAATCTATTTGACGCATGCGGTGTTCAAAACTCCATGGCGTTCCGTAAAAACCTTCCACAACACCTCGTGCCGTAACGTCAGGATAATCGATGATTTCTCCTTGCGGAAATTTATCTGAGGCTAATAAGGCTAATAGCGTTCTGACGCCGTAATACGTGCCACGGGCATCTCTGCCGATAACCGTGATGTTTTTATTACTACTATTAATAAAATAGCCTTCTGGGGTTTGAGGTACTTTTTTCAGGAATTTCTTATGAAACTTACCGTTGATATCTCCTATGGTAACGGTAAATCCTTTATTGGATGTGTTGGTGTCATTAAAAAACGTGGCGAGCAAGTTTTGCGTGGCTTTATCTACGTTTTTTTGCTGTAAAATAAACTGAGTGGGCGTGTCTATATAATTAGAAATCACGGTCTGTTGCGGTGTAGGATTAATGGCGATTTTCTGAGCAAAACCAAAAAAGGCCGTCAAGATAAATAGTCCAGAAAGTAAACGTTTCATAAAAATAGTGTTTGTAAGTTATGTTGTTTTAATCTCGTTAATATTGAGTATTAATAAGTCTCTTTTTTTAAGCCTTGTTTATAATTAATTTAGTTTTTCGGCTAAAATATCAAGTACATTTTTGGCGTCTTTAAGCATGGCTTCGAAATTTCTAGGTTTTGAAGTTACATTAAATTGTGCGACCACTTTATTCAAATGATCCAATTCATCGAGCATCTTTTTATTGGCAAGCTCTTCCCGGAGTATTCTGATTTTTTCAGCATCCTGAATCCCTTCTCTTAGGGTTTCAAAGCGAATGGAACTTCGGTTATCTGGATATACAATATACGTGTCGCCAGCAGGCCAAGCTCTAAAACGAGAGTCTTCCAAAGGATTTTCTGTCCAGCTGTTATATGACCAACGTAAAAAGCCATCAAAATCGGCGGCGATACTATACCAACCAATAAAGACGCCTTCGGCAGGTGGTGAAAAGGTAAAGGTGTTAGGAAACTTATCCGTACAACATACATAGTGTGTGCTGATATAACCGTTTTCTTTGCGTTGGATTAAATCGACTTCATCCACTGGGTGTCCAAATGCGACAGACATGTCTTTTAGGTCGTTGGGATAAAGCTTGTAACTTTTGTGATTATCGGCGAAAGAAACCCCGAACTCGGGCGCATGCTCGTTTAGCAAGCTCAACATGGCTTTCATTTCTTCTGGGCCGCGTTCATCCATGGCAATTCGGGTAATTTTATTCCAGCCTTTTTGCTCTAAATGCGCTTTGAATTGTTCTAAAAACGGGGTCCATAATTCGTTGTATTCTTTGGTTCCTGGTGCTGCCGCAAATTTGACCTCTTTATTTTTGGCTTCGTCAAAATAATAGAATTCATTGCCCCACGGGACCATCGAGTAACAGCTAATTTGATTTTTCACGCCCAAATCCATCATCATCTGGACCCAATTATCAAAAATTGTGTAATCGTAAGTCCAAGTGCCATCGGCTTTCTTTTTCCACTCGATCATCGTTTCAAATGGATCAAAAGTTTGTCCGCCCCAAGGTCTTTTGTTTAAGGATACGGTAATCACTTTTTGTCCGGCATCTGCCAAACGTTTCATGATTGGTTTCAATAGATCCCAATGTTCTTTTGACCAAGGCTCGACCTTGTGAAAACGGGATATAGCATAAGGATTTTGCCACATGTCCAAATGGAATTTCCAATCGGCAACCGCTGGTAATTCTTTATCGATTACGCGAATCGAGAGTTCCATGGATTTGGATTCCTGCCCTTTAATATCAATGGTAAAGCTGCTTTTATAGGTTCCCGCTTTGGCATCCGAAGGGATATTCAAGGTAATCCAAATAGGTCTGGTTTCTTGTGCTTTGATGTCGTAAGAAGCAACGGGATCTAAAGCATCAGCCGCTAATGACGATGGAAAATCTTCCGGTTTTCTGTAACCGCAACCTTCGCCAAATACATCCGTAATAACGTATTTTACAAAATTGATTTCTGCAATAGAGGACGGTAAGGTGTTTCCCGAATCTGAATAGAAATCCGAAATTTTAGTATTGACTTCTGTTAAGGAATCATTGCTCCAAAGAACTAATTGCGCTGAGGTGCGTTCGCCTTTCCAAGCGGAACCTTCCCAAGTGGATTGTTGTTTTATTTTCGGGATTTCACTTCTTACAAAACGAATATCCGTTGTGGTCACTGAGGCTTGCAATCCTTTTGGAACATCCGACCAATTCTGGTCAAGGCTTGGCACAGGGTCTTTTGGCTCTTCATAGGTTTCGGCCACTGCAAAGTCTTTGTTTTGATCTTGACAGGCAGAAGTCAACAGGATTGAAAAAACTAAAAGTGAATTAAATAATAGTTTCATGGGATGCATTTTGTTCGTTAGATTTTGGTTTTGACACGAATTTCACTAATTATCACAAAAAGAAAACCTTTAAAATTTTCAAGAATTAGTGAGTGTTCGTGCCCGTCGTGTCTATTTTTTTTATTCTCCAATCACGGCACCTCCTAAAACTTGCTTTTCGCCATTTGGAGATTTGTACCAAGCGGTTAATTGCCCGCCACCGGTGGCTTCATGGAATTTCACGGTCAATGGATGCCAGCCTTTTTTAAGAGCGACCATTCCGTTTTTCTCAATTGCAGAATGGTTTCCACCGTTATTTACCACAAATTTATCGCCAATATATAATAAACTGCCGTCATCAGATTTGGTGGAAAACTCAAATAAACCTTCCTCCTCAGCGTAGAAATAGCCTTTAAAAACTAGTGAGACCTGTTCAATGCCATCATGGTCATCCAATGCAATAGCATTGACCGAGGTGAACGTGGCATTTTCAGGTAAAACAATATCATCCACCACAGAGAATTTTTTGACACCTGACCAACGTTTGATTGTGCCCATATTTGGAGTGATGTCCAATGGCTCTAAATGGGTTTGTTTTTCAACAATCACTGATCGGGTATCACTTGGAATATCCCCTCGATAAGCTATCGTGTTTAGGGTTACCGTTTCTGTAAACTCTAAGGGTTCTGTATATTTTTGGGATGCTTTTGACGGCACGCTGCCATCGGTCGTATAGTAAATATCCATACCTTTTAATGGCGCTTGTAATTCCACAGTGGCTTTATCCAAAAATGCGACTTTGTCTTTAAATCCTGTAACAGATGGAATATGATATTTGATGTTCAAGGCATCCAATCGGTTATATTGCATGGTCATTCTCTTTTGGAAATCGTCATGGTCTTTAGCGTCTTTTGAAGTCCATGCCGTTTCTGCTAACGCCAACATTCTTGGGAACGCCAGATATTGCAAGCGCTTGAAATTCGGGATCATTTCTGCCCATAAATTGGCTTGAACACCTACTACATTTTTGGCTTGTGCTTCAGTAAAATTTTCAGGAATAGGTTCGAATTTATATACTTTTTCAAACGGCGTGACATCGTTTTGTGCATCAAAATAATATTCGAAACAGGGCGTCATGACGATATCATTACCATTATCAGCGGCTTTAGTAAGCATGTCTGGAGCCCAATTGCGCCACCACATAATCGTGGTGTCATCAGACATTCCGCCTTCAACAATTTCATCCCAACCGATCATGCGTTTTCCTTTTGAATTTAGAAATGCCTCGATATCGTGATTGAAAAAAGATTGTAATTCATGCTCGTTCTTTAGGTTATTGTCCTTAATCGCTTTTTGGCACAGTGCACATTCTTTCCAAGATTGGATGTTCACTTCGTCGCCACCAATATGAATGTATTGTGAAGGAAATAGATCCACAATTTCAGAGAGGACATTTTTTGTGAACTCATAAGAAGTTTCTTTTCCTAAACACACCGGACTTGAGAAAATCTCACCCCATCCTGGTTCATTGGTGCAGGATAGATAGGTGTAATTATCAATAGCCGATTTGAAATGTCCAGGCATATCAATTTCAGGGATGACTTCAATTTGTCGCTCCGCAGCATAGGCAATGATTTCCTTAATTTCCTCTTGGGTGAAAAATCCGCCATAAAGTCTTTCGCCGTCACGATCGTGGAAATTTTGCTCATCAATAATGTATGAAGGATCTGTTTCTGCTAATTTATTGCATTCGATATCATGATTATTTGGCTTACGCCATGCCCCTTTTTCGGTTAATAACGGATATTGCTTGATTTCAATACGCCAGCCTTGATCGTCAGTCAAATGCATGTGGTAGGTGTTCAATTTGTAGAGAGCCATATAATTTAGGAAGGTTTTGACCTCGCCCAGACTGAAGAAGTGACGGCTAAAATCCATGTGCATCCCACGCCATGCAAAACGCGGTTCATCACTAACGCTAATGCTTGGGATGATCCAATCTTGGGTCTTGTTATTGGCCACTTCAATACTTGGTGGCAATAATTGACGAATGGTTTGAACGCCATAAAAATAACCTGCAGCAGCACTGGCCTTGATCGTGATTTTTTCTGAAGTGACTTCTAAAGTGTAGGCTTCAGGTTTTAAAGTCTCATCTTTTATAAAGACGATGCTGGCATTAGTCTTACTTTCTGAAATAGGAATTGCGAAACCTGCGGCATTTTCAAATAAATCGGAAAGGTATTTTGCTGCTGGTTTTTGATCATCATTTTCTACAGAAATCTTGGTGTCTTTTGAAAATGAATAACTGCCTTCTGCAATGGCCATTTTTGAGGGTTTAGGAACGATGGAAACTTCATCTTCCGTAAATGTGCGTGATGGGGTTTGACAGCTATTAAGAATAAATAATAGCATTAATAAAATTGAGAACTGCTTCATTTTGTTTTAATTGTATTTGTTATTGCTTCTTAAACTTGGGAGGTCTTGAAAGTCTTAATTAATTCCAGCTTCTTGCTTGGCCTTCAATTCTGCCTCAAGTTTATCACTGTCCTTAAAATAGTTGATGCCTAAAGTATCCCAATGTTTTTCCATTTTTTTAAGGGCCACCTTAAAGCTGTCGTAATCTTTGTTTTCAGGCGTTGTCCAGCCAACTTCAGCATAAGCGGCTATTCTTGGGAAAGCTTGACGTTCTACATCGGCATTGGTCGGTGTCCATTCGCTCCACATTTGGCAACCTAAACCATAAATATTTTTATGGTATTGTGGATCCAAACCTTCAGGTATCGGATTAAAATCATAGGCTTTTTTTAATGGAATTGACCTATAGCTATAATCCAAATAAGTGCTGCTGTGTAATGAATTTACAATAGCGTAGCCGTTTTTAGCAGCATCCGATAATAATTCCAGATCACCTTTCCAGAAATGGACGATTGTGTTTTTTGCCAATTCGGTTTCTGCTTCTTGGTCGTCTTTCTTTTCTTCAAAATCTTGATGGATGTTTTTTCCTAAAATTTCGTTCCAGCCCATCATACGACGTCCGTTTTCTTCAATGAATTGCGAAATTTTATTGGTGAAATATATCTGTAAATCGGCAGGCGTTTTAATGTTGTGCGCTTTCATATAGTCTTGCACTGAAGCCGAATTTTCCCAAACCTCATAACCTACTTCATCACCACCAATATGAATCACTTTAGATGGAAATAATGCAAACATTTCTGTCAGAACATCTTTAACAAAGGTGATGACTTCGGGTTTGGTCACATCATAATTATCATACAAACGACCGAATTGAGCCGGAACTTCAATAGGCACTCCCGCAGTTCCTAACCACGTGTAAGCGGCAATTGCAGCACTGGCATGTCCGGGCATTTCAAATTCTGGAACTACATTAATGTTGCGTGCAGCAGCGTATGCCACAATATCTTTTATTTGTTCTTGGGTATAAAAACCGCCATGGGGCTCGCCAGAAGTTTTGCCGCTTTTCCAAGTCCCAATTTCACTATCAGCACGAAAAGCGCCAATTTCAGTTAATTTTGGATATTTTTTGATTTCAATGCGCCAGCCGGCGTCATCGGTTAAATGCCAATGCAAGGTGTTCATTTTTAATATGGCCATTTGATCGATCATTTGTTTGGCAAATGCTTCGCCATGAAAATAACGGGAATCATCAAGTAAAAACGCACGCCATTGAAAGCGCGGACTGTCTTGAATGCGTACGGATGGTACTAAATAGACAGTGTTTTGGGTGGCTTCTGAAGTTTCAGCAGCCATCAATTGTTTCAGGGTTTGAACCCCATAAAAATAACCCGCGGCATCATTCGCTAAAATGCTGATTTTTTTTGGAGAAACGACAAGTTCGTAAGCTTCGGGACCTAAATCTTCCTTTTTCTCAAAGCTGATGGAAGGGCCATAACTTTTAACTACGGTAGATTTAAAATCTGTCGTTTTAGAAATATAAGCTCTTAATTCATTGGCCGCATTTTGTTGTTCGTCAAGATCTGCAAATATTTGCTGTCCATCTTTAATAGCAAAAGAGCCTTCTTTTAAATCTATAGAAGCTGGTTTTGGAAGCAGTGCAATTTCAGATGCCGAAAACGATCTGGTGTTTTCCATGCAATTCGTTAAAGTTATGAGTGCTATCAAAGCTATTGGAATGAATCTCATTTTTTTTAGGTTTAGTTAGTGAAGTTTGAGGTTATCGATGTTTTTAGTCCTGTGGAATAAATTCCATTTTATAATCGGTGGTTGCAATTGTCATTAAAGCGGCATAAATATAGTCACTTACTTTTTTCTCTCCTGGAATATTTATTAAATCTGCAATGTCTTCCGGCATGTGATATTGTCCATGAGCGCCCGTGTGGATGCCTAAAACAGAAAGTCCGGCCTTATAAAATGACACATGGTCTGAACCGCCCACTGAACCCGCATGAACCACAGGATTTAGGCCTAAGGAATCTCCAAGGTTTTTCATAAACTCCACCCCGTTGGGAAAGGTTCCGGCGCCGTTCATATACACATGATTCGCTTCGTTTAATCGACCCACCATATCCATATTGATCATCAATTTGATTTGTGAAAGCGTCACCAAGGGATTTTCGATAAAATATTGACTTCCCAATAAACCTTGTTCTTCAGCGCCAAATGCAATAAAAATGACGCTGCGTTTTAAGTTGTGTTTGTTGGCGGCTACTTTCTCTGCAATTTCCAAAAGCGCAGCGGTGCCACTGGCATTATCATCGGCGCCGTAATAAATGGTGTTTCTTTGATCGGATTTAGAGGAAGGGCCACCCATTCCCAAATGGTCGTAATGCGCACCTAAAATAATATATTCGTTTTTCAATATGGGGTCGTTCCCTTCAAGATAGGCAACCACATTGCTGGTTTTTGCTAACGGTTTTTCGGGTTCGCCTTTATCAACGCGTAATCGGGCTTTGAAATTTTGTTTATAGCCTTTTTCCAAAGGAAGAAGGCCTTGTTTTTTGAAATCCTTCATGATGTATTTTACGACGTCTCGGTTCGCTTTGGTTCCGGGATAGCGTCCTGTATTTTTTTCGGAAGCCAAAAATAAAATATGGTCTTTGAGTTCGTTTTCTGTGATTTCAGATTGAGAGAATCCATTTAATGAATTCAGGAGTAAAAATAAAAATAGAAGTAGTTTATGCATCATGATTTTTTATTCTGTGATTACGCCGATTTCTGCAATGATAGCTTCATCTTTATCATTCATAATTTTATCGGCCATTAATCGGATATATTTTACTGAGGCGGCTTTTGAAAATGTGATTTTTTGTTGAATAGGATTTGAGATGATATTAGCAAATTCTCCTCCCGCTAATTTTGTCCAAGTGTGACCATCCATACTTC